>JBLHHN010000013.1:0-39006 GCA_047616785.1 Verrucomicrobiales bacterium | reverse complement strand
CTAACTTCAACACCTTTCGACGCAAGTAGTAGCTGTGATTGGTTGGGAGATTCACAAGAGGTTATGAGATGTTCGTTAGTTAATCCACTTGGCGCGTCGTAGCCAGGCTTCGCATGGGGCGATCCAGGTCGTGACGGGAAAGTCATCGACCTTTCTCAGACCGTAACCGTGGCCACCGGCATCATAGACATGCAATTCGGAAGCGACCCCCGCACTCTTCAAGGCGAGCAACATGTTCGCCGCACCAGCGACCGGCACGAAATCGTCGAAGGCGTGGGCCATGAAGACAGGTGGCGCGTCTTTAGTGACTCTGTCAGCGTTCGCATAGGCGTCGGGTTTCTCGCTGTCTCCCGCAGGCATGCCTGCGGAGTAGATCAAGATGGCGCGATCGGGTTTACAAGATGCTTTGTCAGTGTCATCGATCGGATCGTAATAGCGTTTCTCGGCAAGAGCCGCTTTCACAGCGGTCATGCCACCAGCGGAGAAACCAAGAACGGCGACTTTGTCAGGATCCACGTACCAGTCTTTGGCATGGTGACGCACGAGGCTTACGGTGCGCTGCGTATCCTGGGCCGGTGCGAACCATCGCGGATCCTGCGAAGCCGTGGGGACGCGGTATTTCAAGACGACAGCGGTGATGCCGAGCTTGTTCAGCCATTGCGCCACTTCCACACCTTCGAGATCCCAGGCGAGGATGTGGAAACCGCCTCCAGGACAAATGACCACGGAAGCGCCGGTTCTCACATTCTCCGGTGCGAGGAAGACATGTGCCTGTGGCGTGGTGACATTGCCAAGCTTGATGATGCGCCGACCCGCAATCAACGCGTCGGTGTCCTTGGTCACGTCTTCCTCAGGACCAAGGTCGCGTTTCTCGCCAGGAGGGTCGTTAGGCCATATATTAAGGATGTGATCTGGAGGTTCCAGATCGGGAAAGGCGCGTTTGGCTTGAAGTACGTCCGCATCCGGCGTCTGCGCGTGCGCCACTGCCGCCATGCTGGCGATGACGTAGGTTAGAAAGAACGGCTTTGCATTCATAGACCACAAGCGGTAGCGAATTTCACTCGACCTTACGAGTGGTAATTGCCAGGCGCCCGTTGAGAAACGGCATCATCTCTTCGCCACCAAGCCTGTCCATAGAGCCCAAGGTTGTGTGACGTGTCCTTTAAAACAGTGACTTTGTGAGGAATACTGAACCCGCTGAGTTTAGCCGCGAGCGCCGCGAACGCATCGGGACGATCTTGATCGCCATTGATGAGGAGAAAGACGAAGTCCTTGCCCCTCAAGTTGGCTGACGCGGAAAGGAGCGCATCTGTGTCCTGCCAAATGCCACCACCCCAGCTGCCGCGCCGCAGAAGACATCGGGATGCCATACGGATAATCTCACCAATCCAGCACCACCCATGGAGAATCCCGCCACGGCACGTGACGCCGCATGCGCTTGCGTCGGGTAAGTGTCATCGCTCAGCCTTTCTAGTCGGCGTAAGCAAGCCAAGTCGCCAGTCGAACTTACCGTAATCTTTGCTGGACTTGTCCTTCTGGAGCATGCCTTGGAAGATCAATTGCAGGTTGTTAGAATCAATCACTAGACGCTGATCGTTGCTGTCGCGAATGAGTTCACCGTGACTGATATTGTCCGTCCAAGGATCCACACCCTGCTTGGGGCGAACGTTCGCCGCGCCTGCAAATGGGCGTTCTGCCGTATCCGCAAGAGGCGTCCACTCGCCATCGAGCCGATCCGCGATATACGCTTTGAAATAGCGCCTCCCTTCGTCTTGCTCGATGAATGTCAGATACTTGTTCTGCCCTTTCAACCTGTAAGTGTGACTTTCTTCATGTTGGATGTGCGTTACCATCGCTCTCCTGACAAGATGATCGATAACGGCACCAAGACGATGTTAGGCGAGTGTCAGATGGCCTGGCTGAAAGACGGACTCAAAGCCTCGAACGCTAAAATTAAGATCATTGCCAGTGGCAGTGGCAGTGAATGGCAACGGAACAGCCACGCCGATTCGTGGTCCAGTTACCCCGCGAACGCGAGGCTTTCTTTGATTTCCTCCGTGAAGAGGAAATCACTGGCATTCTACTCATATCCGGAGATCGGCATTTCACCGGCGGTTACCAGATAGGCGGCGAGCTTATTGAGGTCACCGCAGGACCGCTCGGCGCGAAGAACTTTCCAACGAAGAACTTGCCAGAGATGTTCTTCAACCAAAGCGAAGGCAAACTCTACGCCGTCTTCGACATCGATACCATGAACGCAACGCCCAAAGTTCACCGACCTGGTGATGGTGTCGTCCACAACCAAGAAATTCCTTGGTCAAGAGAAGCTCGAGACGCTGCCCGTCGAAACCACCCCTGAGAAAGCGCCGTTTCAAATTCCATTCAATCCACAAGCTGAAGCGACGCCCTTTGTTCATCCCAGCCTCTTGCTTACCCGCGAAAAACTGGCGTTCATGAAACATGAGACAAACGGCAATTGAGACGCCTCGATGATCCAGACATGCGAGCGAGACCTTCATTCTCAAGCGCCGCTCCAATTCAAGAGGACGACTCCAAGCAAGAGCACTAGAAGACAAAGGGCTTTCGGGCGTATGTGAGAGCGTTCACCAAACAGAAAGACGCCACCGAAGAAGGAGATGACTACCGACATTCGACGCACAGGCGAGATGATAGAGATGAGGGCCTCTGGATCTTTCACGGCGGTGAAGTAGACTATATCCGCCACGAGGAGACTAAGGCCAATGAGCGGAATGGACCAACGCCAATGAAATGCGCTGCGTTGCCAGACGCCTCGTTTCCACAACAGGTAGAACGGAAGCAAGACGACGACGAGGTAGACTGAGAACCAGGCTTGCACCGTGGATGGCGCGAGTCCGATGCGCTGCAGGAGAAACTTGTCATAAATCGAGCTCGCGGCTCCAAGAATTGTCGCAGCAACCATGCACCACACCCAGCGATTGCGATGAAAGTGCAACCCTTCCAATTTGCCGACCAACGAGAACGCATAGAAAGATGCTAGAATGATGCCCACACCAACCCATTGCCAGGAGGTGGGAGATTCGCCTAACCAAAGCACGGCTATGAAGATGGTCCAAAGCGGCCCGGTCGATCGAACAGGACCCGCGATCGATAGTGGCAGGTGCTTGAGAGCGAAGTAGCCGAAGATCCACGAACTCGCCACCAGCGCGGATTTGGCAAAGAGCCACCCGTGATGCTGTGGGCGGAGATTCGCGACATGAAAGAAAGCGTGGGGCACGGTGTCAGGCCCGATCATAGACCACAGGATAAACGGCAGCCACACGCAAGCGCCCGTGACCACGCCCCAGAACAGCACGGGGAGAACCGCATTGTCACGAACGGCGTGCTTCTTGAAGAGATCGTAGATCCCAAGACAAAGCGCCGAGAGTGCGGAAAGAAGGATCCAAGACATTGACCGTGCCACCGAAAGCACAGAACGCGCTGATATCGACTGCTTACTTGAACGGTGGTCCAGAACTAGGCCAAGATGCCACGCACCACGTCCCCATGCACATTCGTGAGCCGACGATCGATGCCGTTGTGATAGAACGTGAGCCTTTCATGATCAATCCCTAACAAATGCAAGACGGTGGCATGAAAATCATGCCAGCTGACGCGATCATCGACCGCTTGGTAGCCGACCTCATCGGTGGCACCGTATTTCATGCCCGGGCGCAAGCCAGCACCCGCCATCCAGACGGAGAACCCGTTCTGATTGTGATCGCGACCTTGGCCTAACGTTCCCGCATTGGATTGAGCAAACGGCGTTCGGCCAAACTCACTGGTGAAGAGGACCAAGGTATCATCAAGCATGCCACGTTGATCGAGATCACGAAGCAGACCAGCGATGGGCTTGTCGATTCTTCGCGCTTCGCGGTTGTGATTCCGAATCATGTCTTCGTGGCCGTCCCAATTGATGCGGGGCGATCCAAAGGCACCGCCAGAGAATATCTGCACGAAGCGAACGCCTTCTTCTAACAAACGCCGCGCCATGAGACAACCGCGTCCAAAGTCCACGGTGGCCTTTTCATCCGTGCCGTAAAGATGATGAATGTGGTTGGGCTCAGCCTCGAAATGGGCGACCTCGGGCACAGCAAGCTGCATCTTCGCCGCCAGTTCGTAACTCTTGATCCTCGCCCTGAGCACATCTTCACCGGCATGACGCACGAGATGTTTGTAATTGAGCGAGTCTAACAATGCCCTGCTCGCGATCTCATTCTTCTGCCCGATTGCTTGCGCAGGGAAAAGATCGTCAATGGGCGTTCCTTGAGCGCGCATCGTCACACCTTGATGGCGCGCGGAGAGAAAGCCATTCGTCCAATTGATAGACCCGCCAGCGGGCACGCCGCGTGTGTCTGGGATAACGACGTAGCCTGGCAAGCGATCCGTTTCGATGCCCAAGCCATAGGAAAGCCAGGAACCTAACACAGGGAACCCATTGAGCCGAAAGCCAGTATTCTGCTGAAAAGTGGCTGGCGTGTGGTTCGAAGTCTCAGCGAACATCGAATTGATGACCGTCAATTTGTCTGCCACTTGCGCCAAGTGAGGAAACAAGTCGGAGATCCAGAGACCACTCTGCCCGCGCTGTTTGAACTCCCAGTCATTCTTGCGAAGCAAGCCGACTTTGCCAAAGAAGACATCCGGCTGCTCATTGCCGCCTAACGGTTTTCCGTGATACTTTGCTAAGGCGGGCTTGTAGTCGAAGCTATCGACCTGGCTCAAGCCGCCACACAAGACGATGTGAATGACGCGTTTGGCAGGCCCCGGAGCATGCGGCAAGGTCACCGCCTGCAAACCGCCGCCATCACGCATCAGCAAGTTTGTCAGAGCTACGCTTCCCAAGCCATGCGCGGCGAAGGAAAAGAAATCACGTCGAGAATGAAGGTTAGTCAACATACAAGAATTCATTGCTGTTGAAGAGCACACGACAGAGGGATTTCAATCCATGCGACTCGACCAGTGCCGCCGAGTCTGCTCCCTCCTCAGCGTCGGGATCGCGTCCATACACAATTGCGAAAGCCTGCCTCACTTGTGACTTCGGCTTCGATCCTGCCAACGCTTGCACGCGATCCGCGAAATGATCGGCCATGCGCAGGACAAAAGCATTGTTCATGAGTGAGAGCGACTGCAGAGGGGTCGTCGTGATGACCCGTTTCGGCGCCGTCACGGAGGGATCAGGGCAATCGAACACATCCAGGAAAGCGTTGCGTCCTGACCGAACCCACGTGCGGTAGAGACTACGTCGATTAAAGCTAGGCCCCACGGGATCGATCATGGTGTAGAACTGCGTGTTGTGCACGTAGGTCGTGAAGTCGTAATATCCCGGCCCTCCCATCGCACGGTTCCACTGGCCTGACACTTGCAGCATCGCATCACGCAAGACTTCCGCATCCAGTCGCGTGGGCGATTTCCGCCAGAGAAATTGGTTACCCGAATCCTGCTGGAAGGCTGCCGCCCGAAGAGCCGAAGATTGGCCATAGGTGGCAGATGTTAGAATGAGCCGGTGCATGGCTTTCATGCTCCACCCGCGCTCGACGATCTCTGCGGAAAGCCAGTCCAACAATGCCGGATGCGAAGGGTGACCTCCTTGCAAGCCTAAGTCGCTTGGGTTCGAGACCAGTCCCCCGCCAAAGTGATAATGCCAAAGCCGATTGGCGATCACACGCGCGAAGAGTGGGTTCTTCTTATCCGTGATCCAAGACGCCAATCGCACGCGGCGTTCTCCCTCAGGAGCGTTCATATCCAATCCAAAGTCGGCCATCACGCCTTGCACCGCCTGCACGCCGCGAGGAGAGACCACTTCGCGAGGTTCATTCGGATTGCCACGATTCAAGACATGCACCAAGGAAGCAGGCTTGGGTGTCACCGCGTACACTTGCCTGTCCTGCCAACGCGTGAGCTGAGACTTCAGCTCGTTGATCTCCGTTTCGTGAGCCTCGGGTTGCTGTTCGAGCGTTGTGAGATATGACGTGATCGATCGCACGACCCCCTCTGACACAGCGCTCGTGATCTTGCGCGGCTCATGACGCACCCCAATGAGCGTGGCCGCCAATTGAAAGTATTCTTTCTGACTGATGGGATCGAATTTGTGATCATGACAGCGTGCGCAATGCACGGTGAGCCCCAAGAACGCCTGCCCCACGGTGCTGACATAATCCTCAATCTCTTCCTGACGCACGACCGCTTTCATGGCGGCACTCTGTTGGCTCTGCCCTACCTCATCGTAGGCACCAGCGACTAGAAATCCGGTGGCAATGATTCCTTCGTCCAAGCCAGGCCTAAGCACATCGCCCGCGATCTGAAGCCTCACAAACTCATCGTAGGGCATGTCCGCATTCAGCGCATCCACCACCCAGTCACGGTAGCTCCATGCGTTAGTGCGCAACCGGTCGCGCTCAAACCCATCACTCTCTCCGAAGCGCGCCAGGTCTAACCAATGCCGTGCCCAACGCTCTCCATAGTGCGGCGAAGCCAGCTGCCGATCCACCAGCCGCTCATAGGCATTCGGAGACGCATCTTGCTCAAAAGAAAGCGCATCCATGGGAGACGGAGTTAGCCCTAGCAGATCAACCGAAAGCCGCCGTAATAAGGTGAGTTTATCAGCCCCAGCCGAAGGTGTCAGCCTCTCCGCACGAAGCGCTTCAAGGACAAATCCGTCGATGGCATTGCTAGCCCTCTCCTGAGTCCCGATCTCTGGGACCACAGGGCGCTTCACCAGTTGTAACGACCACCAATCGCTCCCTGCTCGCATCTCTTCGCCAGCACTGAACGCCAACCAAAGAGCAAGAAAAGAAAGGATTCTGATCAAATGATCCGTCATGAGTCACCGATTCTCTCAAACGGCGCGCCATTGAGCAAGACGTCCTTCTTCCGTTTCTTTCTGCCAGTGATCAGCTTGGTTGATGTAGTCGTCGACGGTCTTAGCGCTCATCCAGCCCGAGACTACTTGCTTCTCGTCATCGTGTTCAAGGCCGTTTCCGGCAGGCCACTGGCTTGGAACCAATCGGTGGCGGCTTGCTGATCTTGCTGGAAGAATTGTGTGCCTGCGCGGATCATCGCGGCTTCGCGCATGCCTGGCGACGCGATCTCGGCCGCCCAGGTGACGGCGGCTTCCCCGTCTTGATGGGCGAGCCCACTGATGAATCCGTTGATGGCGAAGTCTTTGTTTTCCGAAGCGGGCATGTTGATGATCTCCTGCACGGCTTCGTGAGGTTGCTGCGAACCGAGAAATCCGTAGACCGCGCTGAGCGCGTCGCGTTGTGCTAGGCTCGGTTCTAACGAATTCACCCATTCAGTCGCGGCGGCGACATCGCCCCACTCACGAACGATCTCTCCAAAGAGACGTGAATTCTGATCTTGGCCGACGAACTGTTCGGCCCAATCGGCGGCGGCATTGGGATCGGTGTTTGCGTAATCGTTCGCCACGCGACGTAGCGCATTTCCCTGCAATGCCCCGGGATCCAAGTCTTCCGCCCAGGCCCGACCATCCTCGAAGCCTGCCGTGCTGAGGACTTCACTCGCCAAGCGCTTCATTTGCTGGTCGGCGCCTCGCGTGCCGTTTTCAGCGAGTTGATTCACGTAGTCGGTGGCGAAATGGATGTCGTAATCAGCCAAGCCCTCAATGACGCGTCCCGTCATGTGATGCTGCTGGCGACCTTCCATGCCGCTCACGAGATCGATGGCCATCTGCGGTTCGACGCTTGCTAGACCGGGCAGCATATTACTGGTGAATCCGTTTCGGTGCTTCTCGGAAATGTCGTCAATGTGCGCGAGAGCTGCTTGAGGGTCATTAGCTCCCCACGCGTAGTCGAAGGCACGCCATTGTTCGCCATCGGCACCGTTCTCGTGAAGGGAAGAACGCATCATCATCGCTTGCTCGACCGTGAAGGAGTCGGACTCCATTTCCTGCAGGAGCCTATCAAATGCTTTGCGCCGCTCGAGGGGTTCCCTTGACTTGGTGGCGGTGTAAGCGAGCTCTTCGATTTGTTCTTTTGTGAGAAGCGGCAGGACTTTCTTGGCCGATGACGGTGTCGTCGCGGTTGTCTTCCGAGCGGAACTGATGATGCTATCGCCATCCGGGACTCCTTTAATACCTTCCTCAGCCAATCTCAGATGTGTGTTCTCTCGGCCTGGCAAAGTCTCAGAGAGTTCGAGGTAACGACCACTAACATCGTCATGGGAAGCGGCTATTGAACCACGAGCATCACCACGACGAGCAAGCTGAGAGCCGATCACGAAGGTCATGACAGTGGTCAGAAACCAGACAACGTGTGCTCTGAGAGGAATGGCACGGAAATAAGGTCGGTTTAGGAGCATGATAGTTGATAGTTGATTGCGTAAGCTATCAAGTGCGGCAGCCTTCTGCCGCTTTAGGGATACACTATCAAAGCAGTAGATGGCTACCGCACTCCCTAAGGCTAGCTTCCTTGTTTTCGGACCATTCTGCCCTGAGAGTTCGCTTCTTCATCATTGGTCTCGCTTGGGGTTCAGAATAGCCTGTTGCACGTTCTCTGGCAACCCTGCAGATACGGCCCATTCACGCGCGGCATTGCCATCTTTGCGCAGCCAGGCCTGACCCACGCTGATCATGGTTTGATGGCGCTGTTCTTCAGAAGAGATCGTCCCAGCCCAAGTGATGGCGGCCTGCGGATCTTCCTGTGCGAGACGTCGGCTGAAGCCACCGATGGCGGCATTCTTCACCCCAGAGTCTGGCATGGTGGCGAGGTACTCACTCGCTGCAGCCGGATCGTTGTCCGCCCACTCGTGCAAGGTGCGGTGCATGCCCACGTGCTTCCCCTGGCTATCGGGCAAATTGGAGACCCACTCTACCGCCGCATTGGGATCTTTCGTTGCCCATTGGTGTCCTACGGCACCAATGACTCCCGCATTCTCAGGCTGGTTCGCGTGTGTTTCTGCCCAAGCCGCCGCCCCTTGAACATCGTGCCTAGAATAGCGCTCAGCCACTCGGCTCATGGCAATGCTTCGCGCGTTGCCTTCTGGTAGAGTCTCGGCCCACTTCGCCGCTTGAGAAGGCTTTTCTGTTCGCATGACCGCTTCCACAACGCCGTGCATCATCCGGTTGGCGCCTCGATCGTGAGGTCCTGTGGCGACTTCGCCGATGAACTCGCTCGCCAAATGGGGATCGGTGTTCGCCAATCCTTGGACCAGTCCTTGCATGAGATGCCGACGCAAACCATCGGCATTGAGTTTCCGATCTTTCAGCAAGGGATCGAATCCAGGATCATTCTCCATGTCGAGATTCCTGAACCAAGCCAACGCTTCAGTTGGACTCGCACTCGCCCAGCCGGCCAACGCGGGCGACATGTCATCCTCAGGAGTGCCGGCTCCAAACATCGCCGCGTCGACACCTCCAATCGCACCCCAAGCATAGTGAAACTCACGGAACTCAGCGCTGCGATGGTCCATGCCTGCGATCTGTTCACGAATAAGCAAAGCGTTCTCTGCGGTGAGACCTTCCAAAAGCTGCGAGAATGCTAGTCGCCGCTTGATCGGGCTAGAATCTTTAAGCAACTGCTTTCCTAGCATCGCAATATCTCGTTCAGAAAGGGGCCTCGTCTTGTTGCCGCCTTGCCCAGGAGATTCCTTGGCATCGGCCTCTCCTTTCGCCTTAGAAGAAGGGATCAATGAAGCTCCTGCCGTGGTCGAGCTTGTCGCGCCAGACTTCTTCTCATTTCCGGCGCCTGCAGGAAAGACCTGATAACCGCTCCAGAACGACGCGCTTGCGATGACAAGCCAAGTTCCATGGATCAAAGCTGCCTTGTTCATAGTCATGGGGATAGGGAAACGAATGGGTCTCTTCACTTGAACCCCATCAATGTCGTTCGTTCTGTCTAAAATGGCGTCCACTCCTTGAGCGCCGATTGAGCCTCTTCGAACTCCTTCGTCAGGCGTTGAACCAACTCAGGATGTTCAGCAGCGATGTTCTGGCTCTCTGAAGGATCCTTCTTGAGATCGAACAATAGACCAGGCTCATGAGTGACCGAGGGTTCCTGTTTCCCTGACTCCGGATCACGCGTGCGTTCGCGCGTGGCGAGATGAAGTTTGTAGTCCCCACTTCGATAAGCCATAGGCTGATGATGAAAGTAGACATGCTTGGTCCGCGAGCTGGGTGCGCCGGAGAGCAGGACCTTGGACATATCGAGCGAATCCATGGCTTGGCCACTCAGGATTTCTGCGCCTGTTAGGCAGGCGAGCGTGGCGTAGACATCATAGTTCGTCATGAATTCCTCACAGACGCCTTGCGGGATCGATCCTGGCCATGAGACAATGCACGGGACGCGTTCGCCCCCTTCCCATGTGGTGGATTTCTCACCTCGAAGCGGATGGGCCACACCACCGAATTCCTTGAACATCGACCATGGACCATTGTCACTGGTGAAGACGACGAGGGTGTTCTCGAAAAGCCCGTTGGCTTTGAGCGTCTTGATGATTTCACCGACCGACCAATCGATCTCAGCCATGACATCACCATAAACACCATTCCTGCTTTTCCCACGGAACCGTTTCGACGCAAAGATAGGAACGTGCGGCATGTTGTGCGCCACGTAGAGGAAGAAAGGTTCCTTGCCCTGCTCATGGATCCATCGAACGGCTTCCTCCGTGTAGCGTCGGGTGAATTCCGATTGCTGCACGACGGGCCCTTGGTTCTCGCGGTTGATGTGGAGCGGCGTCTTCCAAGCCTCTTCCGGCGAATCGCGAAAGGACGACGCGTTAGGCTTGGGACCGTCCCAATCGTTGCTTCCCTTCGTGCCGAACCAGAAATCGAATCCTTGATCCAGAGGGTGCAGTCCTTCTCCCAGCTCAAGATGCCATTTCCCTAGCAAAGCGGTGGCGTAACCCTGGCTCTTTAACATTTCAGGAAGGGTTGTAGCAGCGGCCAGCCTTCCCCACTTGCCTTCCTCGGTGTTCCACGGCCGATTGGCATGACAACCAGTCATCAAAGCCCGACGGCTGGGAGCGCACCATGAGGCAGCGTGGAAATCCGTTAGGCGCAGACCACTCGCTGCGAGAGCGTCGATATGAGGCGTGTCATTGAGCGTGCTCCCATAGCATCCCAAGTCGCCATAGCCAAGATCATCAGCCAGGATGTATACGATGTTAAGCGCGGCCTCGATGGAGCCCATGCTCAGCGCCAGGCCGAGGATGAGCCTGATCACCATCTCTGGCAATGATTTCACGACGCCTTCACCGCCGATATTTCTCCGACACTGTCAGCGAAACGCTCAATCCCTAGGCCCATCGCATTGGCCTGCGTGAGCCAGAGATTGGCCAGTGGGGTGCCTTCTGCCATGTTGATGTGTTGACCAGTCTTGAACTTCCCGCCTCCTGAACCGGCCACTATGATAGGGAGATCATTGTACTGGTGCGTCGATCCGTCACCAAGTCCTGATCCGTAGGTGAAGAGAGTGTTGTCGAGCAAAGTCGTTCCATCGGATTCAACAACGCTCTCCATCTTTTCTAACATGTAAACGTACTGATCCATGTGGAAGCGATCGACCTTGAGCAGATCATCGATCATCTTCGTCTGATTGTGAGACATGCCATGATGGCTTCGCGGTTTGTCGAAAAGCCCATCGAACTTGTAGGGCGTGTCCCAACGCTCGGGCCCCACCATGAACGTGGTCACATTGGTCAGTCCCGTTTGCAAGGCCACGACCATGAGATCGCCCATCAACCGGATGAATTCGCCTCGCGGCAAATAGGCTTCTGGCGGCTCTTCGAACGTCACTTTGGAGAGCTCAAACCGCATCGCTTCCAAGCGTTCCATCTGAGTTTCGATCGTACGGATGGAATCGAAATACTCGGCAAGTTTCTGACTATCACTGTAACCAAGTCCTCTTTTCATGGATCGCGCGTCTTCCAAGACGAGATCCGTCACATCGCGATAGCGCTTGTTCTCTTGTGTGGAGAAAAGTCGACGATACATCTTGCGCGGATCGCGGATCGAAGGCGCGAGATGACCCGTGCCATACCAAGAAATGTTGTCGAAGTAGATCGATTCCTTGTTGTCCTTATGCGTGTTGCAGCTGAATTCTAAGGTCGGAAACGGCGTCTGCGCGCTGATCTTATCCGCCACAAGATGATCAAGCGTGCGATCGAGCGGCCAAGCCGATTGCTTGATCGAGTAGGGTTCAGCGCTGCTGAGGTAGCAACAAGCACATTGAGCATGCACGTCTGTGCCATCTTGAAACGTCCGATCCATGCCCGTGATCAAGTTGACCTTGCCCTTGAAAGCCTCCAGCGGCTGCATGGTTGGCGTCAGGTGATCGAGCGGCTTGACCTCGAAATCCGGGTTCTGATTCCCTAACGAAGCCATCACATCTCCCAGATTCCCTTTCGGAATCACATGATCCGCTTCTCCGGGAAAGAAGCCACGTCGGACCACGCCGATCGGCACATAGAAATGCGCCATTCGCTGGGCCACGCTCTTTGTCGAAGCTCCCAGGGAAATGCTTTCCATCCAGGGCAGCGCCAAGGCCGAACCGCCCAGACCGCGGAGAAAGTTTCGTCGTGAGGATTTCATGGGCATGCTAGGAAGGCGTCTTCGGATTGGTCTTTGTCAGGAATGGCTCACTCAGGATCACTTGTTTTAAGAGCGTCTGAATCTTGTAGTCGTCTGCGGCAGTCTTGTCAGTGATCTCGTCGAGAGCGATCTGGTCCGCCGGGCCAAGCTCGCGGGCCAGGGCGAAGGAGAGTAGGTGTCCCGCGAGGCCACGGGTGAAACGATCTTTTTCCGCGAGGATGGCGTCTTTGAAGGCGATGACATCGTTGAACGTGTGTTTTCGAAACAGCGTTCCTGACATATCGATATCCCTTCCGTTCTCGTAGTGACTGCGCCAGTTGCCGATAGGATCATAGTTCTCTAGCGCAAATCCTAGCGGATCGATCTGTTCATGACAACCTCGGCAATCAGCCCGTTCGCGATGCTGGGAAAGGCGTTCGCGCAGTGTGAGGTGTTCCTCGCCTTCCGGAGGCTTCTCTCCAAGAGCAGGCACATTGGCCGGTGGTGGTTCTGGCGGATTGTTGAAGATCACGCCAGCGACCCATGCGCCGCGAGTGATCGGTTGCGTCCGCTCAGGACCGGAGGTCATTGTCATGACCGCGGAGTTCGTGATGACACCACCATTCCGGCGGTCCTTGACCGGCGTTCGATGGAAGTCCAGCACGACCACCTTTCCGTTGCCTTTCTTCTTGGGTGTCTTGGAAGCCAGATCTTGGTAGGCCTCCTGCAGAAGTGGCGAACGGTAAGTGAAATCTGAATCGATGAGCTGCGTGATGGGCAGATTCTCGACCAGCACCGTTTCAAATATCAACAATGGCTCCATCATCATGTGCATGCTGTCGCGGTATTTGAGAAAGTAGAAGTCAGGGAATTTCTCACGATTCGGTGCCGAAGAGATGATGCGCTCTAACTGAAGCCACTGCGAAGGGAAACTATCACAGAAGCGCTTCAGTTTCTGATCCTTCATCATGCGCGTGAATTGAGCCTCCAGGACCTCCGGTTTGCGGAGTTCATTGGCAGCTGCGAGATCGAGCAGCGTCTGATCCGGTAGGCTACCCCACAGCAAGAAAGATATTCTCGAAGCGAGTTCGAAATCATCGATGGGTTCACTGCCGACTCCCGTGCCAGAACCATCGTAGAGGTAGAGAAACTTCGGAGATGAGATCGCAGCGGCTGCGACGGCTTTCATCGCTTCAGGAAAGGACGTGCCCTCGTCGAGCTGAGATGTCACGTAACTCGCATAGCGTTCCAACAACGATTGCCTCACAGGTCTACGGAAAGCATGCGCAAGAAATCCTTGCAAACGCACAATCACTTCCTCACGAGTATCCATTTCCGGCGCGGGCGTTTCAAAGAACTCCGACCAGATGCCGACGTTCTTCGCATGGAAGTCATCACTCTCGATCACGGACTGACCGAGTTTCAGAAACGATTCCATTAAGAGCGGCGAAAGTGATAGGTGATCACCTCGATTGTCAAAGCCGTGTTCAGCGCGCAGGTCCTGGGGAAATGGGGCCACCCCAGCGAGACGTTTCTCGATCATCTGCGACTTCCCCAGGGGACGACTCCCGACGGTGACCGTATCCGCCATCTTGCCAGTCTCGGGTTTGAAGTAGTTCTTGTGCTCTCGCATCATGCGTTCCGGCAGCGAGAAGACGACGCCTTTCAGCCCGAAGAGATCCACGACCGCATTGTCATATTGAAAGCGGTTCATGCGCCGGATCGGCGTGTGCGCGAAGACCTTCTCCCGCGAAAAGGATTGATGGCGCAACGCTTCCAGATGCTTTAACAATGCCCCGCGAACTTCGTCGCTCAGCGGAGGTTCGTCTTCTGGCGGCATTTCCTGGAAGTCAATCACTTCGATGATCTTGCTGAGTAGCTCAGCATCGTGACCCAACGCCGCGAGATTCTCGATCTCCAGCAAGTTCACCTTTCCTTTCACTTTGCCGTCTTGTCCGTGGCATTGGACGCAGTGTTTCTGGAAAACAGCTAGGATCGAGTCGTCCTCTGCCGCCGCATGAAGCGCGTAGGTCACGGCAAAGAAGAAGGCGCTGATGAGAGTGATCCGTCGATGCATCGTTGAAATAATAGAACCCCTCAAACTCTAGGCAAGCGTGGACGTATCGTGAAGCCTGAATGCCAAAACTCATTCTCGATTGACTCGCCAAGCTTCAGTGAAAGGCCTAGACTCCCCTCAATAATCATGAAAAGACCTTCTCGAATTCCATCTCTGATCGCCAGCTTAGCTGTTTCGCTGGTCGCCGCATCCTTCGTCACTGCCAACCCCGTGAAGTACGAGGGGACCGAGTCGATTTCCAAAGGCAAGCATCTGGTCTTCATCGCAAACGACCACGAGTACCGTGGCGAAGAATCTCTGCCCGCGTTGGCGCGGATTCTCGCCAAGCATCATGGCTTCGATTGCACCGTGCTCTTCGGGCTCGACGAGAATGGAGAGATCAAGGCCGGCGATTCGCATATTCCCGGTCTTGAAGCGCTGGATTCGGCGGATGGGATGATGATGTTCCTGCGCTTTCAAGCCCTGCCAGACGAACAAATGAAACACATCGATGCCTATTTGAAACGTGGCCTTCCCGTGATGGGGCTGCGTACATCGACTCACGCATTCAACTACGGGAAGAAGCAGAGTGCCTATTTAAGGTACGATTACAAGGGCACGGACAAAGACTACACACTCGGATTCGGTCATCAGGTCCTCGGGCAAACTTGGGTCGGTCACTATGGCAAGAATCATACCCAAAGCACCCGCATCACCATCATCGACGGCAAGGAATCGCACCCGATCTTGCGAGGCGTGAAGGACATTCACGTGCAATGTGGCGGTTACAACGCGGAGCCTCAGGATGACTGGAATATCCTCACGATGGCACAACCGCTCATGAGCATGAAAGCCGATGGCGAACCCGATGCGAGCAAGCCGCCCATGGCCTCCGAATGGACCCGTGAGTATGCTGGTGCTGACGGCAAGAAGGGCCGCGTCTTCACGTCACTCTACGGCGCATCCGAGGATATTGTGAATGACGGTTATCGCCGAATGATCATCAACGCCACCTATTGGATGATGAGCCTAGAAAACCAGATCAAGGCCGATGCCGCGATCGACTTTGTCGGCAAATATCAGCCGAACACCTTCCGTGGAGGTGGCTACGCGCGTGGGATCAAGCCCGAGGCCTACAACGGATTCGAAAGCCCGATCCCAGCGAACAACAACGTCGCGGCACCCAAGAAACGTAAGAATCAATAGCCTACTAGCGGAAACACTCTGCGTATGCGTTCCCAATTTGCGTTCCTTCTCTTCGCTCTTGTGCTCGGAGGAGTCGTCGCTTCTTCGGCGGCTCCGAATGTTCTCCTCATCACGGTCGATGACATGTCCTGTGATTCGGTAGGCGTCTTCGGCTGTCCCATCCCAGGCATCACTCCTAACATTGACAAGCTGGCCAGCGAAGGCCTGCGCTTCGAGCATGGTCACGTGACCGTCGCCATTTGCCAACCCTGCCGCGCCGTCTGGATGACTGGGCGTTATCCTCACAACTCGGGTGCGCTGGGGTTCGATAACATTCGTCCAGATGTCCCCTGCCTACCCGAGGCCCTGCAGAAAGCAGGTTACCTTACCGGGCTCATGGCCAAACACGGCCACGTCGTCCCCTCACGTGCCAGCGCCTTTGACGAGATCGTGCCCGCCAAGGAACTTCGCAACGGTCGCTCGCCCGAACTCTTCGGCAAGCGCGCCGCCGCCTTCTTTGCCGCCGCCAAGAAAGAAGAGAAGCCCTTCTTCCTCATGGCGAATTCGCAAGATCCTCACAGACCCTTCATCGGCAGCCAACAAGAAGCCAAGGCCAAGAAACGCGATCATAAGAACAAGACACATCAGTACGGCGGTGGATTTCCAGACGATAGCCTCATCTACGATCCTGCTGAGGTTCCCATCCCTGGGTTCCTTCCCGATCTCCCTGACATTCGTCTGGAACTGGCACAATACTATTCCTCCGTCCACCGCGCAGACGCCATCGTGGGCAGCCTTTTGAACGCGCTAGACAATGCAGGCTTGCGTGACAACACCCTCGTCATGTTCCTCTCTGACCATGGCATGCCGCTGCCCTTCGCCAAGACCAATTGCTGGCATCACAGCACCCGCACGCCATGGATCGTCCGCTGGCCCGGCACGGTCAAAGCCGCCACACACGACATCGAACATCTCATCGGCGGCATCGATCTCAGCCCCACGCTACTAGACGCCCTGGGTTTGCCAGATCTGGAGAGAAGCGATGGCCGCTCCTTCTTACCCATCCTCAAGGGCGAGAAACAAGAACACCGAGACATTCTCTTCACCCACATCAACACCATCGCTAGCAAACGTGCCTACACCATGCGCGCCGCGGTCACACGCGAGTCTCGCTACATTTGGAATGGCTGGCACGATGGCGAAACAACCTTTAAAAACGAATCCCTCAGCGGCCTCAGTTGGAAGGCCATGACCAAGGCCGCCAAAGAGAATCCCGCCATTGCAGCCCGCGTCGATTTCTACGCCAAACGCTTGCCCGAAGAACTCTATCATACCAACACCGACCCCGATTGCCTCACCAACCAGATCAACGAATCCACCAAGCATGATCAGCGCGCCGTTCTCAGATCAAAACTGCTCAAACATCTCAAAACCAGTGGCGATCCTCAGTTACAGAACTTCCAGAAGATTCTGAACCCGTAAGAGTGTCACTTCAAAGGAGCCTTCGGCGCTTGCGGCCAAGGCGTTTTCCCACGAGCCCATTCCTGCGACTGTTTCGCTCGCACCTTGTTCACGTGGTCCACAAGCCAAGCCGCCGGAGCCTTGTTCTCATCCATGCCGTAAATGTAGGGCAACGGCGGTTCCATCAGAAGCGGCTTGTCTCCCAGCGGTGGACGTTGCTTGCCCACTTCCTCTAATCGAGCTTTGAGTTTTTTCACGATGTCAGGGTGCTTATCGGAGATGTCTGTCTGCTCGCTTGGATCCAGGACCACATTGTAGAGCAAGTCCCCCATGAGCTTGAAGTCACCACTCCGAATGGTCGGCGTGCGCACGCTGCCACTGACTTCAAAGACGATCTCATGGCGTGGGCTTGGCTTTCCGTCAAAGAGCATGCCCGTCATGTCGATGGCGTCGAGAGGACGCTCCTGTTTCAAGCTTCCCCCTGCCAGTTTGACGAAGGTCGAAAAGAAATCCGCGATGAACATCATCCCATCATTGCTCGAACCGGGCTTGGTATGTCCAGGCCAACGCAGGACACACGGCACACGCACGCCGCCTTCATACGTTGTGTTCTTCGCGCCCCGATACGGCTTGCTCATCTCTTCCAAGACAGGGCCATTGTCGTTGGTGAAGATGACCAGGGTGTTGTCCTTGAAGCCGTGTGCGTCCACCGCCTTCACGATCCGACCGACCGCGTCGTCCATGCACTTTAACATCGCACTCCGCACATCCAGATCGGGATAACGTGGCGGCTTGTTCAGTGGGCCATGCACGGCATTGAACGGCACATAGAGAAAGAACGGCTTGTCCTTGCTCTGCACGGCCAGCACCCTCTCCGCTTCCGCCGCGAAGAGATCCGTGGCATAACCTTCCTCTTGCAGCGGTGTCTCATTGCGATGCCAATCATACACCGCGAACCGCGCCGGCGCGTTGTGCTCGATGGTGAACGTGTTATAATCAATTCCCCAGGCGTAGTGCCCATACTGATGGGTGAATCCCTGCTGCATCGGCAAATGTTCTTTCAGCCACTCCCCACAATGCCATTTCCCGACCAACGCCGTGGCATAGCCGGCTTCCTTCAGAGCTTCCGCAACCGTCCGCTCGTTCGTATCCAGAGCATGAATCCGCCGCGTCGGCGTCCCGTCTTTCGTCTTGGCCAACGTCAGGCCTAACTTTGCCAAATAACTAGGTTTCCCAAAGTCCTCGGTCCGCCAATCCATCCAGGACCGAAACGCGTAGCGACCCGTGAGCAATGCCGCTCGGGTTGGCGAACACACCGAGTGTGTGTAGAACTGTGTCAGCTTCGTCCCTTCGCTGGCCAGCTGATCAATATTCGGCGTGAGATCACCACTGCCATCATTGTTGAAGCCCACCTGCGACCACCCCATGTCGTCCGCTAGCATGAACACGATATTCGGCCGACTCCCCACAGCCTCCTGCGCCATGAGATTCCCACACGACCAGCAACAGATGAAGAGCAGAGAAAGAAGGACAGCGCGTTTCATCAGTTTTCCATAGCGCTTAGCCTCAAGTCAGGCCAGCCGAAACTATGGAGCCTTCACCCCATTCTCGCAGGAGTCGGACTTCTTGACTGAAGCTATCGAATCGCGATCTGCCCCGAACATCTGTTTCCTCTGAGCCTTCTTCTCTTCGGACGAAGTCAAAGGCTGATCAAAACGTGCTGCACGGATTTCCTCGGGATCCGTTAGAATCACCGCCTCAGTCCTGTCGGTCGTCTCCGCCATGCTTGATGTGAGGAAATTAGCGCACGGCTTGGCATAGGCAAGTCTCCGCTATTCTATGGATGGCCTTCGAACCAGGCCATTGCAGCGTTGGGACCCCGAGCCTGCCACACGCTCATCACGTTCTTTAGGGCAAGCCTTCGCATCTCCTCATTGACAAAGCCAGCTGCCCTGGCAGCCGCCTCGGCTGGTGCTCGCTGATCCCAAGCGTTCAAAGTTTCCAACACCGCACTGACCTGAGAGCCTTCTATCTTCTGCGTCAAAAGGTAGTCGATCACGCGCTCTGGTTCGCGTGAGGCCCACTGGTCAGTGTAGGAATCAAAGAAGCTCCTTCGATAGGCGGGGGCAATTGATCCAACCAAATCTGCGTCGCCTCCCGCCCTTGCCCGCGTAGGGTCTTCATGAGGGTTTCTTCCAAGGGGCGATGTTGAGGCCACTGATCACTCAGCTGTTCAGAGAGTTTCGGTAAGCGTTCTAACATCGCCTCGGAGTCAAATTTGGCAAAAATTTCGCAGGCAACTAACAACGACCAATTCTGCTTGTGCCCAAGAGGAAGGGACTCAGCTATCTTCAAGGCACCTTCAGGATCTTTCGATGCCAAGGTCCTGATAATCTGCGCCGCGATAGATCCCGATTCTACTTCAGCGATCGCTTTCTCAGCAAATCCTGGTTCCGCCGTGAGTTCACGAGCCAACTCCGACTGCGCTCGTGAAGCCTGCTTCTCATTCAGATCCGAGGATTCCAAATGCTCCTTCGCCGCGTCAGGATCGCTTTTCCACCATTGCGCCAACGCACGCCCTAACAATGCGGCCTATCCATCAGCATCGAGAGGAAATTCATCCAAGTTCGCGATGACTCCTTGGGGCTCTTGGGAAGCCCAAGATTTACCTATTGATCCAGATATGTGCCCATCATTGGGCCATCCCATCTTCTGCACCCATTTGAAAGAAGCTGCTCCATCAGCTTCTGCCCAGGCCCCTGCAACCGAGCCGACTACCGATTCGCGGACGGATGCCGGAATCTCAGGAACGGCCTCTGCCAGAGTCGCAACTCTTGCTACGTCTCGCTGAGCCAGTTGCCGGAAGATTCTTCCCTGAAGATAGGTATCAAGGCCGTACTTTCGAACGATTGCGAGAGCCAGCTCAGGATCGCTCTCGATGACAAGATCCTGGAATACCCGCTCGATGTTCTGCTATACCCGCTCGATGTTCTGCTTCCACATTTGGGGAAAGGCCGCCCCTGCATACGCCTGAACCGCTGCTCCTGGATCGATCTCAGCCCATGGACTGATGGCATCCACGATCTCTCGGAAGCGGAGCGACTCGGCGGTTGTCCCATCTTTCCTCTGATCCTCTCGGTCGTATTCTGGAAATTATAGACTCGTGACCTCACGATTTCGTGATGGAGTACAGAGGCAAGGGATTTCACTGGAAACAGGCATCGATCAGGCCTACCGAGTGATCATGAGGTTAATAGAAATGATTACGCCTGCACTTCTGTGTCTGGCGATGTTCTCCATCTGCACTCCTGGCCTCCATGCCCAGAATCAGCCAGAGCCTGCCGCTGAGGAACCGGCAGGGACCGAAGAACCTGCAGCAGAACCCGCAGTCACTGAGGAACCTACGGTTACTGAGGATCCAGCAACTACAGAAGAGGCTGCCACCGAAGAACCCGCCGCGACGACTGAGGAACCTGCCGCAACGACCGAAGAACCCGCCGCGACGACTGAGGAATCTGCAGCCCCCGAAGAGCTTACCGCTGCTGAAGAGGCCACTACCGAAGCCGCCGCCACGGAAGATGCCGTTTCACCTCCAGAAGACACCCCTCCGCCGGCACCAGCTCGCGTGGCCAAAGATCGCCAATTCGGCCCTATCACTCCCACGGATCGTTTTCTCAACTTACCCGTCAAGACAGGCGCTCCGAAGTCGCGCATGACCCTGAGTGTGGATGGGCAAACGGTAAGGGAGTTCGATATCGAACTTTCCGACGAACCTGATCTTTGGGTCTTCACAGATTTGACCGCCTTCGCCGGCAAGTCAGTGACCGTTACTGTTGATGCCATTGATAGTGACTCTCAAGCCATCGATATGCTAGAAACCGGCGCAATTAAGAATGCTCATCAACTCTATCAAGAACCCCTTCGCCCGCAGTTTCACTTCAGCACCAAGCGTGGCTGGATCAACGATCCCAACGGCTTGGTCTATCACAAAGGCAAATACCATCTCTTCTACCAGCACAACCCTTATGGCTGGGCCTGGGGGAACATTCACTGGGGTCACGCCGTCAGCACGGACCTCGTCCATTGGGAGCAGCATCCCATCGCGCTCTATCCGAAGGCCTATGACGATTGGGCTTTCTCTGGTGGCGCATTGATGGATGAAGCCAACACGAGTGGTTTCAAGGATGGTCCAGAAGATGTCATGGTCGCTTTCTACACGAGCACGGGTCGGGGCGAATGCGTTGTCTATAGCAATGACCTCGGCACCACTTGGACCGAGTTCGAAGGCAATCCGGTGATCAAGCACCAGGGACGCGATCCCAAAGTTATCTGGCATGAGAGCTCACGACGGTGGGTCATGGCGGTCTACAATGAGTTTGAGGAGAAACGCTACATCAGCTTCCACACCTCCACGAACCTCAAGGAATGGACATTTCAAAGCCGGATCGAAGGCTTCTACGAATGCCCGGAGATCTTCGAGATATCCATCGATCTCAATCCACTCAAAACCAAATGGGTGCTCTACGGAGCTGACGGCAACTATCTGTTAGGATCGTTTGACGGCAAGACCTTCACCCCAGACGGCGAGAAGATCCAAGGCAACTATGGCAACTGCTTCTATGCCTCACAGATGTACAGCAACATCCCCAAACATGACAACCGTCAGATCCAAGTCGGTTGGGGCAAAATCGATATGCCAGGCATGCCCTTCAATCAGCAAATGCTCTTCCCCTGCGAGCTGCGTCTGCGCTCCACAGAAGAAGGCCCGCGACTCCATACCACACCTGTACGTGAAATCGCACGCGCTTATGCTAGTTCTGAAATCAAGGAGAAGCAATCCGCCACCGGCACAAGCAAGCTAGCCACCGGCGAGCTGCTTGATATCGAAGCCACGTTCAATGTCAGCCAAGCACAGAAACTGACCTTCGACTTACGCGGCACCGCCGTCACTCTCGATGTGAGCCAAGGAGAACTCAGCTGCCTGGACAAGAAGGCCCCGATCAAAGCCAAAGACGACAAGATTTCTCTTCGTCTGTTAGTTGACCGCACGACCATCGAAATCTTTGGGAATGAGGGCCGAGTTTACATGCCCATGGGCGTCATCCTTGATGCCGACAAGCAGGACGTGAGCCTGACCGTGGACGGCACCGCTGAGATCGAACGCCTGCGCGTTTCGACTTTAGGATCTATCTGGACACACTAGCGTTTCCTTCTCTACACTAGGGGCATGAGTGTGGGGTGACGCGATAGATGGAGGGAATTAGGCTGAGTTGAGACGAATTCGGTTAGGGGAGTCAAATTGGCGCCCCTCCCGGAATGTGTAAATGTGCAGGCGCATTCCAAGTACGCTTGCTTACAATTGGTTGGCAGCAGACCTTTCTTAATGCAGATTGATGAAGCGGCTCTTGTAGACGGTAGACCGGTTCCTCCCAAGGGATGCCCCAGTGTCATGGGCACGCGATGCCCAGGGAAAGTTCAAAAGCGTGGCGCCTATCATACCAAGTCAGGTGAAATGCCTACGTTTTGTTTTCGCTGTGCTCTCTGTCGGAAACATGACACAGTGAAGCCCGCCGGACAGCTACCTCACCGAACGCAATCTGTTGATCAAGTCGCGCAGTGCATTGATAGCTCCTTGGATACAACTGATCAAAGGAAAGAATGTCCGACCGAGCGGAGGAGACGGCAGCGCGTCTTCAGCCAAAGGATGCTCTTAGCGGCTCTATTCTCGCGCTCGACTTAGACAGTGTCACCAAAGAGGTGTGGAAGCACATTAAGGAACGCTACGGGAACCTCCAGAGGCTCGTTGAGGAACTTCATAGAATCGGACTGAGTCTAACAGGCATCTACCATGTCTTCGACCGTGGTGGGTCGAGAACGGGCATCATTGGGCTCGATCTCCCTAACAAACGCAAGAACTGGGCAGCCGAGCAAAGTGCGCCACACCTAGAAACCATAACGAGTGAAAGTAGCCGACGAAACGTCGAACAAGAACTCTGTTAGTGTTTTTGTTCGAAGTATGTGCGGGATAAACCTAGATTATCAGATGTAATCGCTCACCATGTTGTGATGGCAGGAGTTCTAGAGTTACTCATCGAAGGCCTCGAACTACCGCGGCCCGAGGATGTCAGCGCCGTACTTCCTCCTTCTTCTCCCCAAACAAACCAACATTCTCCTTCTTCCTCCTACTTCTCCCCAACCAAACGCATCAATTGCTACATTGATCCCTGAAAAGAATTCGTTAGTTGGTCCCTACTATTTCGCGTCACCCTGAGTTGGCTAGTCAAAACGGCGCCAAAATCGAGGCCTGGTTAAGGATCTCCGGTAGGTTAAGAAAACAACATTAAACCTAACCAGAAATGCCTAAACGTAACACAAAACGAAATCACTCACCTCGTTTCAAATTCCGCGTTGCTCTCGAAACAGCGAAGGACTTGAAAAGCATCAACGAGATCGCGGCGGAGCACAAGCTCGCCCCTTCAAGGTCACTGCTTGGAAGAAGGAGTTGCTCTCGGAAGGCAGCGCTCTCTTTGAACGAAAGAACGCTAGGAATCGAGAATTCGAAGCAGATCAAGAACACACAGACGCCCTGGAACGAACCTTAGGACGTGTGGTCGTGGTGAATGAGTTTTGGGTAAAAAAGTGCAAGGAGCTGGGGATCGAGCGTCAGCTCGCGAACACCTGGCTCAAGGACCAGCCATTCTATCAGTTTGGCATGGGAATCGCAATCGGCTTCCTCGCCGTGTATCTTGTGGGCCTTGCCATCTCAAGCTTCCTGGGGCGCTGGCTATGGGGCCAAGTGGATTTGCTGCTCATGCACGTCCCTTTGCTAGTCTCATTCTATCAGACATTCAAACAGCTTCTTGGTTATGGGGAAGGCCCTGACGCCATGTTCAAGCGTGTCGTCATGGTGCCCTGTGAAGATTTGCCCGGAGAACAGTTAGGCTTTGTCACCGCAGAATTCCCCGGAAGCGACGACTCTTGCCGTCTTTCTGCCGGCGGCTCCGAATCCGACCAATGGCCAACTCATCTACATCGATAGCAAAGAAGTGTCCCACCTGGATGTGTCTGTGAACGAAGCCATGAAATCCCTAATTTCCGTCGGCGCACTCCCGCTCAAATAAGCATCGCTACTCCGCATCGAAGTCGGAAAGCACCAAGTGCTCTCCCTCCATGCGCAAGAACACTTTCGCGGCTGCTCCGTCTTCAGAGGAAAGCGGGAAACTGAACTTCGCATCTGCGTTATGACCATTACCCTCCACTCCCTTAGCCAGCTTCTCAATCGCAGCGTCCACGTTCTTGACTTGCTTCAGCGCCTTCGCCCCAGCTTCCTGCGCTGAATTGAAAATCGAGGCTACAATCTGCGCGTCACGGCGTGGTTTCACTTCCAAAAACCTGCGGATTCTGCATCAAAGCATCCGTCTCTGGGCCAGGCGCGAATATCAGCTGACCATTGTCGAACTTAAGATGCTTGATCACCTCAAAACGTTCTGATTCTGAGATCCTATAGTGGAAACGCTCGCCCTCAAGCGTCCCCTGCCCTTCGACGCCAGGAGACTCTGCTAACAGAGATACCGCTGTGGGCACATCAATGACCTCACTCAGATCTGCTTCGGCGGCTTGAGCGGCCGCGTAGATGCTTGATAAACTTTCCGCATGACTCACAGCATCCATGGATGCCTGGAACTCGCCTCCTTCGTAAACGTTTTGTCTGAATGTCAGTGTCCCTTCACTAAAATCGAGAAACTTCCGCATCACTTCGCGTTCGCGCATGCTGTAGACGCGTGTTTGGAAAACGCGGTCTTTCCATTCGACATCTGCACCTTGAACTCCCTTGATCAAGGCACTCAGCGCTCCCATCACGTCCTTCACATCATCAAGTGGAGCCCGTGCGCTTCTAGCCGTGTGATAGAGTGCCGCAACACGCTGAGCTTCCTGCCTCAAGACATCGACGGACGCTGGAGCCACCTCCGCGCCTAATGGATCAGCGATCATCTCGATCAATGGCCCAACCAAAGATTTCTGTGATGATGCTATCTTCCAATGAATCTTGGCCGCACTCTGAGTCGCCGTCGTCTTCACGTAGGACATCGTCCGGTCGATGAGCTCTTTCTGATCCACCGCAAGCTGAGTGAGCCCACTTTGTAATGCGGAAGTATACGTTCCAGCATAGGCACTTGCGGCACCCTCTTTAGAATACATCGCTTCCACTTCAAAGGTCGTCTGCTTTTCGAAATTCAACGACACATACTTGCTAGTCAGACTCGGCCCTGCATCGGCAAGAAAGAATGGGAGATTCCCCCGCTCCACCATCGCCCCGTCCAAATACGATTGCAGCCGCCCTTTGGCTTGTGTGAGATACTTCTTGAGTTCAGGAGTGATCGCTGTCTCCGAGGCTGCAACACTTAGAGATTCTATGGCCTTTGCTCGACCTACAATCAAGAGTCGTGGCTCCACAGCCCTCAATGCAAATGCTCCATAGAGCGTGCCAAAGTGGTAACTCCCCTTCGCGTCAGGCTCTCCTAGTCGTTCGGTTAGAGTATTAGCAGGCAGTGGATCTTTCGTTTCCAAAGCCATGGAAAATTCATCCGAGGATGCCCCGACCGCCACAAATCGATCAATGTCAGCTAAATCGATCTTCAGATACTGTGAGAGCCAAGCCTTCAGGCGCGGCAAGCTATCAGAATGATCATGAGCCCGGAGCGCCTCCACATCGATGGTGACCACGGCGGCAGGGCGTGTTATGCTGATCAACGTCCCAGCCATTCTCGAATAGCTTTCCGTGAGTTCTGAATTGGCCAAATGAGTTTTCGGTGCTATGAGCGCTGCTATATCTGCCCCATCTCCAAACCGCTCAAAAAGAGCTTGTTTCCATTCTGGCTTCTGGGAGAGCAGGAGCGCCCCGCCACCCGCAACTAGCAGCGCACTTCCCAACAAAGCACGAACCCACACTCTCCCATTCCCTTTCGGGGTCGACTTGGAGTTCTTTAGTCTTTGAAGTTTGGAATTATTCGGGGAGTCACTCTTGGACAAACCAAGCTTTGGAATTTCATCATTCGCCGATGGTCTAGGAAATTGAATCTTGCTGGGAATTGGCTTCGCTGGCGCTTCGGCGTTCGGCATTTCCGTAATTGGCATCGCTGGTGGCATCCCAAGCGTCGGAAGTGTGATTGGTGACGGCTCTGCAGGCACTTCAACCTCTGGCATTTCCACACTTGGTATCGCTAGAGGTGGATCCATCTCAGCCATCGCCATGGGGAGCAATTCAGGAGGCAGTGGAGGCGGGCTCTCAGCAGCATCTGAGGGAGGCTTCGGCGGCGCAAACGTCGAATTGCGAATAGGTCGCGTCGGCGCAGGCGCCATAGGGATCGACTGCGTCGCGGTTAAGGGAGGAGGCGAGCCTATCGGTGGTGCCGATCCAGGCAACTCAAGCTTCAACTCAATCTGTCCAAACTTGAGGATCTCCCCCCCTCGAAGAATCTGCCTGGTGATCGGTAATCCATCCACAAATGTCCCCAATCCAGAACCACTGTCCTCCAAGATGATCTGGCCTCCCTCAGCGAGAATCGTCAGATGATGCCCAGCGATTCCCAAACCAGCCTGCATAAGCACATGGCTAGTCGATGCCGTACCAATACGACAAGGAAAGGGAGGAAGTGCGAGCGAATGACCGCTGGCAGAGATCAAATTGAGCATTGGTTCTACTTCATAGCATGTAATTTCTAGAATTAACGGAGAATAAGTGGAAATTACTCTAAAAGAAAAAACTTCCAGATAACCAGACCATTTGACCGCCTCCGAGACCATGCAATGCCGCAAGAGATCGTAACAACGCGATTCACGACCGCGGTGAGCCGATTCGAGGATCTTAAAGCCCCTTGAGGAGGCCCACCCAATTCGGAGGCAGTTGATCGACCCAATCTTTCAGCGGTTTCATCGCGCTCCCTGACTCAACCTCGGCGATCACTTCCTCCGTGTTGAGGGCGTCCGCAGCGATCTCCAAATCGAAGCCCATGTCAGAGCTATCCTCGCTATTCTGATGCACTTCTACAGCGATCACATTCAATCCTTTTCGCAGAAGCTGAGCCTTGAACTTGCTCGCCCAAAACTTGTTCTCCACATCACTCCCGCGCGAGGTGGGAGCGAGCGAGGTGGGCTTGATCGAGGTCCTTGGCATGTTGTTGCGCGCGATCTGAATTCCATTCAGATACACCATCATCCCATCGTCATGCAAGACCCCTAGGGAGAGATCATTGTAGTCACCAGGATTCTCGACCGTGAAGACCTTACGGAAATAGCCAGTGATGGGTTTGTTATCCTTGTCCTTACCAAAGTCGAGCACCGTGGCCTCATCCCCGTCCCCATAGCCAAAGGGAGCCTGCCCTTTCTTCCATGAAACATCCGTCATGAAGTTCAACTCATACCATCCGGAAGTCTTGAGCCCACCATGATAATAGTGAAAGTCCCACTCCGACCTCTTTGAGATCAACGAACGTTTCTGACCGCCCAAACCCAATGCGAGCAGCCCCTTGGACAAATCTTGCTTCGCCGCCTGAAACATCGACGGATCAAACTTAGGATCCAACGGCTTCAACCGGTTGAGAATGTAGAAACTCAACTTAGAAAAGGCCAAACCTTTGGGATAATCAGAAGCAGCAATGCATTGCTGCGCCATGGCTGAGGTCACTTCGGCCAGACGCCTCCAACTCTGATAGTTCCTTAAATCCTGAGCGATCCCAGATCGCACTTCTGCCAGTGTGGCTTGCAGGCGCTCGGGATCGGCGAGAAAACGCGCCCTTGTCTCGCGGGAGACCTGTTCAAACTCGTCCTTCTTATTCGTGTCCAAACGACCACGATCAAAGAAATCCAACCAAGTCATCGCCGCATCCACCCGATCAAGACTCAGCAACAACTCCGCTTCATCCAAATAATACTGCGTGTAAGCAGTCCGATTCCTCACCGGCGCATGAACCGCCGCTTGGAGGTAATTGATCACCGCATCCTCATTGTTTCCCGCTTCCACCTGATACTTGGCCAGCTCGGCATAAGCGGCTCCACTGCGCGAATTGAGGTTGGCCCAGGCAAGGCCTTGTTCCAGGATCTGATCTTTCTTCAGAATATTGAGCTCGATCAAGCGCTCGTAGACCTGAGAGTCGTTGCTATTGCTATAGGCCTCATCACCGTCAATCGGCGCACTGGCGAGAAAGAGATTGTTGAGAATCTGCGACCGCCTTTCTGCAGGCATAGCATCACTATTCAATCCATCACGCAGAAGATAAACCACCTGATCGAGACCCGTTTCAGAATAGGTGTTCCGTCTCACATTGATGTCCAATTCCGCAAGCCACTCTCGATAACCTTCTGCGTCATTTGCCAACACATGCATGGCGAAATTCCCAGAAATGCAACTATCGCGCCCACTCCAATAAACGTTCTGCGACATGCCCACCAGCTTCTTCAAGAGAGGCAGATAGTCACGCGCCTTCGCTTCATCCAACGTGACCACCTCCTTCAACACATTCTGAGGGAAACCCTGACAATACATTTCAAGTAACTGCTGCGTCTCCCCGTTGTTGGGGTCTGTCTTCTCCAGCATCATTCCCAACACCTCCGCAAACTTTGTCGGATTGTTGTTCGCGGCGTCTTGCACGTAATGATTGAGCAAGCCTTGCCGCGAATTCTTGAGAGATCCATCGCCCCATTCCGAGAGCATGCGAAGGTCCACCTGATCACCGAAATGAGCCACCGCCTCACGAGTATTCTCCGTCAGGGAAGTCAACGCACAAAGCCAACTCACACTGTGCTCAGCAAGATAAGGACTGGCAAATGCCTTGCGATCATAACGCTGTGCCAGCTCCTTCAAACGCGCATCACGCGCTCCCACACCCTCCATACTCGCCCCATCAGGCAAGGCGCTTACCTGCATTTCGACGAAGTAACGAGCCCCAGGATCCTTCACGGCAGGAAGAAAAGCCTGCATCTTATCCCACAACACACGATCCATCCGCTCAGGTCCCAAGTTTGGTTGACCACCATTGTTATTGTTATCTTGGGTGTAGTGAATGGTTCTCTGGCCGTTGATATATCGAACTTGCCGCCTCGAACTGTTGTTGTTCTGTTGCTGCACCGGCGGCATATTCACATAACTCCACGATAGGGCGGCGGACGCTTGCTCAGGATCGGCGTGCTTCATCAGCATGACCAAGAACCCAGGCTGACGCTGAATCACCTGCGGCAAGGCCCCCAACCACGCCGAGACATCAAGATCATAGGATGAGTCCAAGGCCATGACCTCTTCCACCATGCGAAGCCCCATTGGGGTTCGGCTCAAATGCGGTGTCCAATGATCAATGAACGCCTTTGTCAGGACCCTCGCTTCTTTATCCCCTTTCTCTTGGTTCATCAGGCTGACCAAGAACTTACTCGCCACACCACTTGCCACCATCGCTTTCTCATCTGCCCAAGTTTCGACAAAGGTCGTCATGCATTGCTCTACCACTGGCCATGCTTTCGCTTTGGCCGCCACTGGTCCTATCAGAGATGCCTCTTGAAGCCGTGCCGCTACGGGTTGCTCCCTATCGGATAGCCGAGCTGTCCAGATCGCCTGTGTCTCAGGTGTCGGCTTCTCAAGAAAGGCGAGCACATCATTCCACCCTTTGGCTAAGGGTGTCTCTTGCGTCTTAGCCCAATTGTGCAGCTTCTTTCTCGCCGCCTCATCCAAACCACTGAAACGCTCGAGAAATAACGGCGTCAGACGTTCGTCATAGTTTCCCTGACTCCCCGCAGTCAAGAGTCCTGCCTCTTTGCCAGGATCCTCGAAGTCCACCACCTTCAAGACCATCCGTATGGCCTGCAGCATGTTAGGATCCATAGACCCCGCATCAATCCTACCAACGTTCATGAGATGAAATGCCATCCCCAGGGCATCCATGGATGTCGACCTCCCCAACCATTGTGTCAAAAGCCCTCCCACATTGGGAACAGGCTTGATGTCCGGCTGATGTTGAAATGGCTGCTCCGCCAACTTGATATAATGACGAATGAACGGCTCCAACTCCTCACGAGTCGCCGTTATCGAGAACCCCTGCATGATTTGATTCGCCGCGAAGTCCAAACCAGATTGCTGGTCGATGTCCTGCCGATTCGTCACCTTGAGGAATCCTTCGAGGGTCATCACGTTTTGGCCACCCATCTGCTGAGCCATTCTTGAGCGATTCGCTCCGCCAGCATCTCGCCATTTCTTGTACCAAGCCGCCACTTTCGGCGCTTCTTTTGCCATGGCCGAATTGAGGCTATTGTTGCTTAACATTTGCCCATAGAAGAACAGAAATTTCTCCTGTTTGTCCTCAGGAAGCTTGAGGATCTTGTCCATGAAAGGCTCTACCGCTCGAGTGATTGCATCGCGCTGCTCTGAGGTACTTCCTGATGATTCCATGGTGGACATGACCATCGCTTTGGCAAAAGGCGTGCCTTTGTGCAGCATGAATTGAGCCAACACTTGTTCTTTATCATCGGAATTCATCCGACTGAGGCTGTAGAGCACGTATCCAAGCAGGGTTCCGCGCGACAAATTATTCATCGGATAGAACTCCAGAGTGTCCAGCTCGCCTAGCATACCCATGTCTGAAAGAAACTGGTAAAGAGATTCCGGCTCGTTTCGAAAACGCGAGTACTGCAGACCGTTCTGCACCGCATTGCGAATCCGATGGTCATTCGGATGGTCCAGTTTCAATGCAAACGCCTTCTTCAAAGGAATCGCTGCGGCGCCTGTTGATTGTTGAATCATCTGCCCAAGGAACGTGGCATAGTTCTGGATCGCATTTCCCGGAGTTTCTGGAGCACTGATGTTCGGCTGATAGTGTTCTTTAATTAAGGTCTCATGCGATTCAGCCGGCCCTAACATCGCGACCGCTGCACTATCAATGAACGAGGCATAGGCCGCCGGGCCATTCTGCTGCTGGCTCATCCCGTAGCTAAAGACGAAGCTAGGCGACTGATACGTCTGGTTCCGCATCACTTTGAAGTAAGCAAGAATGACCGGGCCCAAGTCCTGCGCGTCTTCTTGCAAGGCATTGATCTCAACCACACGGCGAATGAGATTTCCCAATTCAACACCAGGATACTCATTGCCAACCATCGCCACGGCTTGATCGATGAACGCATCGCCCTCGGCTGAATCCAATTGAATCATATCTTTCAGAAACAACGCCACGTCTTCACGCCCCCCTGATTCCAATGCCGGGATCACTTCCTTTTGCAACGCGCTGTAGTCCTCTTCCTGCATTGCCGTCAGAAAGAGAAACTCCGCAGGCGAAAGAAATGGCACCCAATCCTCACGGAACTGCGATTTCTGCATACTGATCGGCTTCGCCAAACCCACCGGTCGCTCCGGAGCCACCGGCAGCTCCAATAATAGCGTTTGTGCGAGTTTCTGAAATTCCTCGATGTTCTCACCCTCTTTCGTATTCAATCCGGAGAGCCTTCCGAAGCCGATGGCAGCAAACTGCGGTAACTTTAGAAAAGCGAGGCATAATCGCTCATGTACATCTCGGCGACGCTCTTCGACCAAACGCGATTGCTCTTCCTGTTCGGTATTGTTGTAGCCAACAGAGTAATTTCCACTCTGATAGAGATATCCCAACCGGATAGTATTCCCGTAGTTCGCTTCACCAATGTAGTTATCAAGCAAACCCAGCAGCCAGGCCGCAGGCACATACTCCTTCGGATCCACTTGCTCGAAGTAAGCCGCTAGCATCTCGACATAATTCAGGCGGCGATCATATTCGTTCTGTTCAATCGATTGAATTTGATTCATGAGCGATTGACCAAGAGGGATCAAGGCCTCAGGCGAAAGCCCTCGCATCACGCCCTCCGCTTCCGCCAATGGCGCGTGCTCAATTGATAGAAAGAATAACCTCGCTCGCACGGCATCGTTCTTAGGCGATTGTTCTAAAATACCCTTATAACCAGTCTGCGCAGTTTGCACATCCGCCAGCATCTCTGCAATCGCCGCGTGCTCAATCCAGGCATCCAAAGTCGCACTCGCGCTTGGCGTCAACGCAGCCACCACATCATCTGCGATGCCGTAAACGCGGAGAAACGGCCCAAAGCTCATCTCCTGCTGGTAAGCACTGTGAACCTTAGGATCTCTATCCAGGAATGACGGCACCAGAGACTTCAAGTGCGTCACTGACATTTGCACGGCACTCTTCGAGTCATTGGCATAGAGAAGCCTGAGCACCTCGGCGCTTTTACTCGTCGCGATCGGTACCGCATCGGCGATTGGCCCTTTGGCTTCCACATTCGCCCGCTGTATGAACCGCTTAAAGCCACCGAAAGAGAATCCGCTCTCTTGGGCGACGAGATGGCTCGATCCTAACAGGATCAAGATTCCAAAGATCGGATAGATCGATTTCATAATACTATTGCTTCAAAGTCGCGCCCTATTTTCCAGGGCTGCCACCGATTTCTTCACTCGGTCTCCATGATTTCTTCCCACTAACGCGCGCAGCCGTCGGATCAATGAGTTCCAAAGAATAGCCACGCCCGTCCGTCGAGTTGTGCCATTTGTCTTCGTATTCGAAATCCACGATGGTGACGCCAGAAGCCGTGGCTAGCTCCACCCGCTCCCCCTTGTTACTCAATTTCCCATCGAACTCGCCAGCCATCTGTATCGCCTTGCCATAACGTTTCCGAAAAGCTTTGCGATCCTTCACCACCACCATGCGCTGGCCCGCCGCCAAAGTTTCATTCTTAAATTCAAACTCCACCGCACCCGATAGAGCCATCCCATCCAACTCCAGCGACGCATCAGAGATATTGACCACTTCGATAAACTCATCTTTCTCCTCCACAGATGGATGATAGTGGATCTCTGAAATCCGAATCCCTTTCACCAGCGCCTCCGAGTCTCCTCCGGTGGTCGAATCACCCCAGTCTCGCCCTGGACTAGGCGCGCCATAGGCAAGTGCTCCTTGATTATCACGACCTTGAGAAGTCCCGGTCGACTGCGGGCCGAAGACCGCATAGTCCACCAGTCTCCCCTTTGGATCTAACAAACCAATGAACTCACCCTCATTGGCCAATCGAAAGTCCAAATGATCACAGCCTTTCTTCGAATCCCCGCCTGCCAGAAAGACTTGCCGAGTCTGAGCGCCTATAAAGGATAGTGGCGGGAAGGGGCGCCAGAGTTTCTCGTTGTGAATCCTATCTGTGATCGTAAAGCCCCCGATGGCGACCGGATGATCGGATGGATTCCCCAATTCCACAAATTCATCAGGGGCACTCACCGACGCCACCGCAAGCCATTCTGTGATTTTTAAACGAACGGATTCCCCGGGTGGGCATGCCTTATTATTATTAGGTGCACCCGGAGTAGGAATCGCCAATCCCCAGTCACTTTCTTCAGATCGAGCGATAGAATGATCCGCTAATTGTAACCCAAAGGTCACCTGATCCACCGCCTTGCCCTTTGGATCGGACAGTGTTACCGTCTCACCAGTCCCACTAAGCGCAAAGTCCGTCTCATCCTTACTCACCGTCCACACCTGATAGGCGTTTGGCGCCAGCATCGTTCCTTGCGGAAATTCAAACACATCAGGCTTTTCCGGATCATCACTGAGCTGATACCCGGACAGATCAAAAGGCTGATCCCCAAGATTGTGCAATTCGATAAAGTCATCAAACTGATCATCTAACAGATACGCCGATTTATTGACAGCCAACACTTCACTGATCACGACTGAAGGCAGACCTGGGACTACTTCAAAAGTCCGCGACACCACCGCTTCTTCTTCCGACGGCGAACGCCCAGAAACATGACGGCCTAGCACACGCACTTGGTGGCTCCCTGCGCTCACCTTAAGCGCAAACGCACCACGATCCTTGCCATTCAGCTCAACCGCTTCACTCCAAGATCCTTCATCCAATTGATAACGAAAGCTCGCCAGCCCCTGACCGCCAACGACAAATCTGACCATGGCGTCAGGCCCCTTCACCGGCGGCTGATTCAGAAAGACGACATCGGCCGATGCGAGCACACGCTTTGGAAGACTGCCAGAATGCTTACTGTTTCCGACAATATTCGATGAAGCTTCCATTAGATCAACCAATCCGAACACACGATTACGTGTAAGAGTGGTCTTTCCTTTGCTTTGTATCGCCGGTGACGCCGCACTCGATCCTATCTCGAAATCATTCCCATCAACAAAGCCTTGATCCATCACAATCACAGGCGAAACCGACTGCTTAAACTGGTTGTCGAAGAGATAGACCGTTTCAGCAATCACGGCCCCCCTCTCCAACTCAGAGCTTTCCAGATCAAGGCGCCCGCCCTTCACATCAATCAACGCTAGACCGTCTTCACCGCGCTGACGGAAGACACAATCAGAGATGACGATGTTGCTATTATTTCCACTTAAACCGTGGCCGCCGACCCATTGCACCTGCAATTCATTGCATAAGATATCTCTGTCGATGACTTCGATCGGTCCATTCAAATCCAAGAAATCGGCATGAGAAAAGGTCGCTCCACCTTTCAGCGAACCGCTCAGGCGAATGCCAGCCCATCCGACACTTTGCGAGTCACTCGGATCTTTCGCAAACGTCACGCGTTGTTCTTTGGTCCCAGCGATCTTGAGCACACCTTCCACCACCAATTTCCCATTGGCAGCTCCATACACGGTGGCACCGCCTTCGATGACCAAGGAAGTGGTCGCGGGCACGATCACTTCGTCCTCCAACAGATACGGACCCTCACTTGCATTCCAAATAATCGACTCCCCGGCAGGGAGCGAACCGCTCACTCGCGTCACGGCACCATTGTCTAACCAAACACGCATCACTTCCTGCTCCACCACATTGCCCACAGCATCACGCATGATGATCGGGATTTGATTCATTCCCGGCCTGACTAAGTCCGTCATTCTGTCAGGAGGCATGATCCAAGTGCCCGTTTGGGAAAACATCTTGGGCCGTTCTCCGCCCACTAGAATCTCCTCCACCGAGCTCCGATCAAATCGACCATAGAGGGCGAACTTCGACGAGGATGCTTTATGGAATCCGCCTTTCTTCTCCAGAGTCGAGGCGATCATCGATGATGACTTGATCTGACTCAGGACAATATCGATGCGTCGAGTGAGGAACTCTTTCACGTCGGCGATGTCACTATCAGGAATCCATCCCTTCCACTGATCCTCAATCAAGCGATTGAGAATCTCTGGTCGATAAACCGTCTCTGTCAGCTCGATGATCTTACTCGTGTAGAGCTTGAGAAACTTGGGGTCTTGGAAGAGCTGACGAAGCCCTGACATACTACCATAATCGAAGACACTCTTCCCTATATTCTGCGTCCGTTCGCCCATGCCGATGATCGAATCCAGATCATAGGGCAACAGCTGAAACCGCCCATCTTTACGTCGGAACATGGCCACATCATCACCACGACCAGACGTCATGCCCCCTTCTGTATTGCAGAGCAACGCATCGAGCGCGATGTACTTGGCCCATTGCTCCACATCCATCACTTCATTGACTCGATCATAATAAGTCTCTGACGGTTTGGTCGCCGCCAGCGTTTTGATCAGGTGCATGACATCGGAATAGTCATCCTCCGATCCATGATTCCGTTTGTTGTATCCGAAACGGTAGTTGGATAGATTCGTTCCTTGATTCACCAAGTTAGCATTCCCCACCAACCGATAGAGATTCCCCTCTTCCTCTCCTGGGAACTGCGCCTCGACATAACTTCCATCCAAGACCTCGTTATGCACATAACATCCAAATTGGGGCGATCCCTTCTTCGCCCAGTCCGCCCCATTCATGCGCACATGCACAGGGGTCGAACGCGCCGAAGGAAATCCTGCCAGCTGATGAATGGCCGCCCCTATAGATTGAGATTGGGTGAATTGAGTATTAAGATTGATGTCAGTCACCCCACGCCAAGGATCATCGCTCGGAAACGACACTCGAAGGCCTGGAGGAAATTCTTGGCGACTACCATTCCCACGAATGCGGGCGGACACATGATACTTCACAACAGTCTCGACACCATCCACCGCAATGAACGTCGCGTGGAAATGATGGTTCAACTTAGACATACGCCCTGAGACCTTGGACATCTTCCGAATCATGGCGATCTCATCCGCCGTGGTGATCAGCCGATACATGGGACGCTCACCGGGTGCACGTTCGTGCCTGGTCTTGGCTTCATCATCCACTTGATACAAACACAATGCCTGACGCTTCGTCAGTGCTCCTTGCTCGTCCCGATGCAGCTGCGGATAGTCTGCTTCAAGCCCTTGCTCATCTACCACGTGCACATAAAACTGCACCACCGTCTTATCGGGCATGGCAGGGATCTTAAAATTGGGCGCCTCAAGAAAATCTATCTCCCCATCCATGCGATAATACACGGTCACGGTGACAGCGCTCGGATGCTCGACTTGTGCCGTCACGGTGACTGGCTCCGAAGAACGGGGAATGTCCGGGCCGTGTTTCACCGATACGATCATCGGCGACAACTTCTCTATCACATTGTCATTTCTAGCACCCGGTGTCCCACCTTCAGTCTCACTGGGTCCCCAGTTAGCCCCATGCGCATTATTTGCCATCGGCGAGACAAGAGACAGCGAACGTCCGCCACCATCATGGGGCGCTGACCACACCCAATCATCATAACCCTTGGTCCGGATCGAAAGGCGCTGGGCCCAGCGACCAGCGTCTGCATAAGAAACTTTGTCCACGGTCTTCTCGTCCGCATCGATCAACTTGACGGTTTCCCCGCCATTACTGAGCCCTCCCCGGAAGGGACCAACCACATTAAGGACCTCAGGATAGCGCTCCTTAAACGCCTCAAGGTCGGCTGCCAGCACGAGATACTCTCCTGGCTGCATGGTCTTGGCCGGAAAAGTATAGCGGATTCCCGATTCGAACTGCCAATTCTCGATCTGAACCGGCTGATCGCCCGAATGATAGAGTTCGATAAATTCCGCCGTTGGATTCTCCTTATTCGGCGTCGCCTTCACGTGATACATGATCTCATTGATCACCAATGGACCTTCAGCAGCGGCATACGAACCGACGACTAACCCCAAGACAACAAGCACTTTGCCAACCGAACACGAAAACAGTTTTTGAGACCCCAAGCTCATGACAATGACACTAATCGAGCGTGCCTATGGCGTCAACTGACAGACACTATTGGATTCGCGCTCGACTTCCTAGCGGTTCCTGGCATGAAGTTTTGTCTATGAAATCGTCCGCTCCCCGCTGGAAACTGCTCCTCTTCCTGCTGGCCCTCCCCTTCGTCTTGCTTGCTGGATTCCGCCTGTCCCCCCTTGAAGAGACCGGATGGGGCGGGGCGGCGGCCATTCTGGCCATTGTCCTCGCGCTTGTGCTAGCCACGATCTGGCTGATCCTCTTCAGCCGCCTTTCCTGGAGTCGACGCCTCCTCGGACTAGTTCTGCTCTCATTTCTAGGTGTTGGCCTTCGCTTTAGCGTCCGGAAAGAAGGCCATATGGGAAATTTCTTCCCCCATCTGGCCTGGAAATGGAGCCCCAAGTCCGACGAAGTTGCCGATTCATTAGATATCACCAGTTCGACTCGAGACGCGACTATCAGCACGAGTCTCCCTGGCGATTTCCCCTACTTTCTTGGCCCGAATCGAGACAACTGGGTCTCCGGCAGTCTGCTCGCTCCTGATTGGCATGAACAGACGCCACGCGAGTTATGGCGGCGGGATATCGGACTCGGTTGGTCCTCATTCTCCGTCGCTGGCCCATACGCTTACACCATGGAACAGCGTGGCGATGAAGAACTCACCGTGTGCTACGAAGCTCGCACCGGTAGTCCCATCTGGGTTCATTCTGAGAACGCACGCTTCTCTGAAAGCATGGGCGGCGATGGTCCGCGCTCCACGCCAGCGATCCACCAAGGCCATGTCTACTCGCTCGGTGCTGAAGGGCTTCTGCTGTGCCTGGATGGACTCACGGGCGAAATGAAATGGAAGCGCGACACCCTTGCCGAGGCTGAGCAGAAGAATCTCACTTGGGCCAAGAGCTCCAGCCCGATCATCGTCGATGACACCGTGGTGATCACGTTAGGAAACTCCAAAGACCGCAGCTTGGCCGCCTTCGATTGTGTCACAGGCGAACCACGATGGCGCGAGGGTGAAGACCGCTCGAGCTATGCCACTCCCGTGCTCGCCACCTTGGCAGGGAAACGTCAGATCGTCGCGCTCAATGGAGGCGGCGTGAGTAGCCACGATCCTGCCAATGGCACCATTCTGTGGTCACACAAAATTGGCAATGCTTCCGCCCACGCGGCCAGCCCTCTCATCATCGGCGATTCTCAAGTGCTTGTGAGTGTCGGCTATGGTCGCGGCGCCTGGCTGTTAGACATCACGCCTGAAGGCGCGACCGAAGTCTGGCAGAGTAACAAATTTAAGACCAAATTTGCCGACACCGTCTTGCGGGATGACCACGTTTATGGTCTCGACGAAGGCAAGCTCACCTGTCTTCGCCTTTCCGATGGCAAACGCGCCTGGCGCGGGACACGGTTCAAGCATGGCCAGATGTTAGGCGTGGGGGACAAGCTTCTCATCCAGGCAGAAGCCGGAGAGATTGCCATCGTCGCCGCCGAGCCCGATGAGGAACGCATTCTCCACAAGTTTGATGCTCTCTCCGGAAAGACCTGGAACCATCCCGTGCTGGCCGGACGCCTCTTGCTCGTGAGAAATGACCGCGAAGCAATCGTCTACGAATACCCT
>JBLHHN010000012.1:0-39074 GCA_047616785.1 Verrucomicrobiales bacterium | reverse complement strand
GGCCTTGCGGTTTCACTACCGAATCTCAGTCTAGCGAAACCGCTGCCTCAACTTTGGTGCAGGTCTGGACGATGGTTTTCGGAGAGATGCTGTGCCGAGTCGGAGCCCATAACCCCCTGATCATCAGGAATGAAGACGACTCTGACTGATCCTGATTTCTTCGGGATTCGCTGATTCAGGCCCAGCCAATCTGACGGAGAGTCCAAAAAATCATCTGTCCAACCAGTCAACTATTATATGCGTATATTTTCGCTTACCTGACATTGCGGCTTCCTTCGAGACTGATTCGAACCTGCCCGCAGCCGAGGTCATACAGCGCAACCGGCGGCGCGCATGCACGTGCTGAGCTTCCAAAAAAATGGAAAGTTTTCTACACCGTTGGGTAGGAGGCGATGAAGCCAGAGCCGTCCTCCTGTGGTGAGGTTTCCAGAAAGAATCCGCGATGTTGATCACCCCTTGTTTGTAGAAAGATATCCCCATCCTTCAGCATTTCAGGACCGACGATGTCCTCATGCATCAAGACATCGACATCAAGCAAGGTTTGGTCTCTATCCGTGATTCTAGGTTCGCCGACCACGCGGAGGTCCTTAAATGGCCGATCAAAACTAAATTTCCCGACGAATCCAAGAGTCGTGCTGTCTTTGGCCGATGCTTCTTCGATCTTGTCGTAACAAACATAGGCCTGGATTGCCCAATAAAACTCAAAGCGAGACCACCCCTCGGGAGGACGTGGCAGTTCGTACGTGGCAAGCACAATTGCCTCTGGTTGCAATTCGGCACGGATGAATCTCACTTTGAATTCATGGTCGAGGAATTCTGTCCGTTCATTGCCCAGGCAAATGTCATCATCGCCCAACTGATCCATGTCAATCGGGCCACCTCCCCTAGGGATGTACCGAATCTGGAAGGGAAGGGAGTTCTGTGAGAGATCCTCCAGCGCGAGATTCAACGTTGGAACTCCCGTCTTGGGGTCAATCATGGTCATGTGAAAACGAGCCTTCTCAGTTACTTCGCGTGGAAGCCCTTCAGGAGCCATTCCGCGCTCCTCAAGACGCAGCCGATCGATTTGGATGATGGTTCCGTTTGATCCGCTCACCGCTTCGATGTGGAACCGAGCTCGACTCGCCTGAATGCTAGTGATTGCAAGTTCGCCGGGAAGTGTTCTTACGAATTGTTTGGTATTGGGCCAAACATCGCCGATGGCGAGACTCACGAGTTCGATGAGATCTTCACCTTCGAGTTCCAGCTGAATTCTTACTCCATCAGAGCCTGCCACAGAGGCTTCTTCGGATTCGATGGTGATCTCACAGGCGGCCAGGGATACCAGAGGATTCGGGAGTTCGATCCAAGGCGTGGTCCGCGTTAGCTCACCTTGCCTTACTTCCAAAGCTTCGATCTCTTGGAAGAGAAGGTTTGGTTCCAAGGATTCCACATCTTGAGCGCCCACCGTCATTTGAAGAGCACCAATGGCGAGACTTGTGAGAAGAGAGGTTCTTGTGTTCATACAACCAATGGATGCCGTCATCACTGAAAGTGAGACAGAGAATGTCAGCAATTTCACTGTATGAGAAGGATCAAGGCTCCCGAGGCCATACTTTGGTGCCCAACCTTGACGTGTCGCGACGGAAGGCCTTCAAGTTTGGATGTTTCCATTTCCCAGCAAACGGTGATCTCGTTAAACCCGCTTGGCGAGATTCAAGGACCCTGAAGCACGCGGAATTTCTCTTCCGCTTCAGACACCTCGATCATCTGATTCACTGCAATGTTCTCGAACACTTGGGTTTTGTCAGTGGTCGGCCAATAGACTTCTAATCGAGCCACTTCGGTCGCCTTGCCAATACCGATGTGCTGTCGAAAAGGATTCCCTCCGAAACTGGAACCGCTTCCGACGTGACGATAGATGGATCTCTCCGATTGCCCTTCTTTGATCGTGGCTTTGATCCGCGCGCCGATTCCTGATCGATTGGATGTCTTGCCGACAAGTTTTACCTTCAGCCAACCGCTCCCGAATCCAGGATTCTGATAGAGAGCATCACGATACTTATCAACGCGTTTGGCTCCACCCATCTGCTGAAAGATATCTTGATCGCCGTCCTCATCAAAGTCTGCAAAGGCGATGCCGTGGCCTTTCTGCAAGTGACCAAAGCCTCCTGCCATCGTCACATCGATGAATTGCTCGCCTCGATTGTTGAGATACATCATGTTTGGAAGAATCTCCGAGATCATTGGTTCGCCAGTGCCAAGATAGAAATCGAGATAGCCGTCATTGTTAAGATCACCGTAGTTGGCGCCCATAGGAAGCATCGGGCTCGTGAGACCTTGCGCTTTCGCCACGTTGGTAAACTGTCCTCGCCCATTTCCCATATAGTGACCAGCCAATCCTCCCTTCACAGGCTTACCAATACAGTGTAGAACAAATTCGACGACAGTCCCTTCGTAGGATGAGATGAATACATCTAACATCCCATCATTGTTGAAATCCCAAGTCCACACCGGGAAGCTGCGCAAGGGCAAAGCCACGCCCGCGGCCTTAGCAGTATCTATGAACGTGCCGTCTCCTTGGTTTCGATAAAGCCGGTTCTCGAGATCAATGTTGGATACGATGAGATCAGGCCACCGGTCGCCATCAACATCTCCCCAGACCACGCCCTTCGTGTAGCGATCATTCGTGACACCCGCCTTGGCTGCCACATCGACGAAGGTCCCATCTCCAAGATTCTGAAACAACTGACAGGGTGCTGCAAAAGATGGGTCCGTCTCATTTCCCACATAAAGATCGAGATCGCCGTCGTTGTCATAGTCTGCCCAGGCAGCGGTTTGTGTTGGAAAGTGCTCGTGGCCTAAGCCCGATTCGAAAGTGCGATCGATGAACGTTCCGTTCCCTTGATTCTGAAGGAGCGAGTTGGGATGCCGCCCTCTTGCAGCCATCCAAGCCCCTCTCAGAACGTAAAGATCAAGGTCCCCATCGTTATCGTAGTCCGCATGGATGAGGTTGAGCCCCCCTAGCATATGCTTTAGTCCGGAGGCTTCGGTGCGATCCTCGAACTTGCCATTTCCAACATTCTCAGAATAACTCAGTGGCTCCGCCGTGTCCCAACAAGACGTCACAAGATCGATGTCATTGTCGCCATCAAAGTCATCCATCACGGCTCCGCCAGCAAGCCCGAAGCGATCGAGTCCAAGCTTTACTGACACATTTTCAAATCTTGGAAACGAGATCTTCGATTCGAAAGTGCTCGTTGGAATTCCCATCCCTCGAGGCACTTTGGCAGGGTAGTCCCCAAGCGTCATGTAAGCAATATTCATGAGCCAGACGCAACTCAGTTTGATGCTGGGATCGACTTCCTTCATACGGATGACCTCCTCAAAGTACTTGATCGCGGCCTCTGATCCACGCCGATTCGTATGAAGGGCAGCGCCTCGCAAAGGAACGATACAGCTCTCCGGAGCATGCAGCGCACAGCAGTTCTCTGTTTCGGCCAATCGCAGATAGGCCACCCCCAGAGCAGCGATGACTTGGGCTCTAGCAGAATTCGGAGCATCAAGCTGCGCGATCAGTTTGTAGGCCTCCAAAAGCCGTTGAATGCCAGCTTCAAGGTTTCCATAGTCGACTTCAGCGATACCGAGCTTCAGCAACGTCTGCGTGAAGGGACCAGGAGCCGTCTGCATATCCAGCGACGCCAGCCGGTCACGAAGTGCTAGAACAGAACCGTCGCCAAAGAACTGATTGTCACGGTCAGTAAACGAACGGATCTCAACTAAGAGCCTCTCGATTTTTGACTGATCCAAAGGCCGAGCTGTCTGAGCGGAACTTCCACTACAAGCGATCACGCAAAGGAGCATGATCACGACATTCACGCATGATTGCGCTACTTGATTGGCAATCAGGAACGTATGGCACTGCTGACAAACTTGATATGCGCCCGAATTCGGAGGCACCCTATTGGTAATCTATTGTACATGAGGAACTTATTTCAATGAATGCTCGACGCAGGAGGTCTCCAAGGTCATAACACCATCATCATTCGCGAGTGAACCTTCAGGGCCCCTCTACGAACGTAATTCCTCCAAAGCAAACCGCATTCGCATCGATTCTCAAGGGAATCGAGATAGTCACATTCTCATTGGCTGTATTGCGTAATCCATCGCGCCCCTAACTCGCTCATCAACTGACTAGTTAGGGATCAAGCAGTCTAACATATCCCCATCTCGCGAATTTGTTACGGATGCGGATTTTCAACACCTAGATGCCCAGCTCACAGCGCTCTAGCATAAGCTCCACCATCAACAAGGAGCGTTTCGCCAGTCACATAGGAACTCGCTTCACTGCCCAAGAAGAGGGCTGGGCCCACGATCTCTTTGGGGTCGGCCCAGCGGCCCATGGCGGTGAAGTCGGCGAACTTCTGCTTCTGCTCATCGTTGAGAAGCTTTCCCGGGAGATCGGTTAGAAATGGACCGGGCGCAATGCAATTGACCGTGATTCCATGAGGTCCCAGATCCAAAGCGCTGGCCTTCGAGAGACCGATCAGTGCCGACTTTGTAGCCGAGTAGGCATTGCGCGCTTCCTTCGAACCCACTCCGAGAATGGATGAAATGTGAATGATGCGCCCCCATTGACGTTGCTTCATTTGCGGAACGAGCGCACGTGTGAGGGCCATGACGCTACTGAGATTCACTTCGATCTGGGTGTCCCAATCACCATCATCGATCTCATCGATCGGCTGGGGGCGATTGATCCCCGCATTATTGACCAAGACATCGACCCGGCCCATTTCATCCATGGCCCTGGCGGCTAACACTTTCACAGCACCGCGATCAGCCATGTCGGCAGTCGCATAAATGACCTTCCTGCCGGTCGCCTCAATGATCTCCTTCTGAGCCGAGGCGAGTTCGCTTTCGGTGCGTGCGCTGATGAAGACATCGGCCCCAGCTTCGGCGAATCCGCGCGCCATCGCACGTCCTAAACCACGTCCTCCTCCAGTGACCAAGGCCACCTTCCCGGTGAGATCAAATAGCTGCATGTCGACGAGGCAAGAGCAGAAGCTTCCGCAGGTCAACACTCAACATCGCGCGGAAGGATGCTCTCGCTAGAAGCCGCTGCCCTTGATAGACTCTCACCCATACCTACGGAACAACTCCAAGGAACCAAACGCATGGGCGTGGTGGTGACGTCCTACATGCAGCGGCGCGGCCAACGTGGCCATGAGAAGAGCAAGCTCTACCCACCTTTCAGCGATGCACTAGCAGTCATCGAGCACTGTCATCAAGCATTCAATGCTGGCGGCGTGCAGATCGGCATAGGCCCATGGAACTCCGACGAATGCAAGCCCGTGCGAGCAAAGTGTGAGGACTACGACATGTTCCTTGAAGGGCAGATCCGCCTTCCCGAGAACGAGAGCGATGTCGACCAGTTCGAGGCCACGCTGAAGGCTGCCAAGGAAGCTGGAGTCACCGTGCATCGCGTGGCTCTGGGTGGTCGTCGCTACGAGGACTTTGACAGTCTGAAGAAATTCACCGCCGCACGGGACCGCGCCTGGAAGCGATTACGACTAGCAGAACCCATCGCGGCCAAGCACCGCGTGAAGATCGGGATCGAGAATCACAAGGACTGGCGCATCCCCGACATGCTTGCCTTCATGGAAGGCCTGAGTAGTGAGTATGTGGGGACCTGCATTGACACAGGAAATAGTATTTCTCTCCTCGAGCATCCGAATGAGACCGTCGAGGCTTTTGCCAAGTATGGCGTCACCACCCACATCAAAGACATGGGAGTGAAAGAGTATAAGCATGGCTTTCTGTTATCCGAAGTGCCCATCGGCGAAGGTTTCCTGGATATGAAAAGACTCCTCACCATCTGTGAGAAGGCCCATCCAGCCATTCAGTTCAGCGTGGAAATGATCACCCTCGACCCCTTGAAGATCCCATGTTTGACAGAGAAATACTGGGCCACCTTCGGTGAAACGAAGGGCCAAAGGCTAGCAAACGCCCTAGCCATGGTTCGCAAACACGCATCAAACAAGCCCCTGCCGCACATCAGCGGACGGACTCCCTACACCATGCTCGCCTACGAAGAAGCGAACATCGCCCAGTGCATTCATTATGCGGAGACAACCCTAGGGCTGAACGGGTAGCAGACGTTACTTCCCGACCGAGACATCGTCGATGAACCAGCCTTCCCCGTTGGGGCCTAACGCATCGCTGAGCAGTTCAAACTCGATCTTCACTTTCTGATTCCGCGCTTCCACCGGGATGGGGCTATCGAAGAGTTGCCAGCCGCCGGAATTTCCCCAGAAAAAGAAGTCAGAGGCATGGAGGAGATCACCGCTTTCATCGAGGAAATTGACGCGACCACCTTCGACTTCTTCGGTCGTGTCGACGGAATAACGGAAGCGCAGGCGCGGACGCTCAGTGGTGGTGAGATCAATGAGAGGGCTGCGCAAGGTGATGAGTGCCCCGGGGGCGTAGGGCGCAGTGAGGCCTGTGGCCCAGCTGTTCTCTCCGCTATAGGCGCCAGCGATGAGACCCGTGGCAGTCTCCGGCGTGCCGAGTTCCCAGAGCGTCTCTGTCGCGGCGGCGCCTTCGCGGAGTCCAGCCGACCACTCGCCGATGCCCGACTCCATGTCGTCGAAGAAGACAGGCGGCGGCGGGAGGAGCGCGATGCGAAAGAATTGGTTCGACGTGGCATCGCCAGGCAGTATGGCTTGGAGAAGGCCGTCATTCATGTTCTCGATGGTGACGTTAGGCACAATCATCCAAGAATCTGGCAACAGCGTGAGGCTGGATTGCACTTCGTGAAGTCCAACAGGATCGGGCGAGAGAAAGTCGAGCCGCCAGTCGTCGCCATTCTCCTCGATAGCAATGATCTGAAGTGGATCTGTGAGGAACTCTGGTGAGACGAAGCTCAGAATGGCGTTGGGGTGGCCGCTATTGATGAGATGCCGAGCCCCATCAGGCGCCACTTCGAGAATCTCAAGACTGCCAGCGCCACCATTGTTAAAATAGACGATTCTGACAGGGTAAAGCCCGGCTTCTTCAATGATGAAATTCACCACCCACGCGGCGTCTTCGCCTCCGCAATTGTTGCACTCGGGATAAGTGCGCGGGAGTTTCACTTCTTGTCCCGTAGCCCCGAGATAGATCTCGAACTCGGTGTCGACGGTGACATTCAAGCTGTAGAAGCCAGGCCGCAGGAACCACAACGCTCGCCCTTCAAACGCAAAGACAGCCGCAGGAGCTTCGCCATTGGCGACACCCGGAAAGAACTGCTCACCGGCCTTGTTTCCCCGAGCGGCACCGTCGGTCTGGTAGTTCAGCGTCCCGCTCTCGATGTAGTAACCGGACGGGTTGTAGTCGCTGGTGTCCGCGAGATTCTCAAAGTCCGAATCCCAAACGGACTCAGCGCTTTCGAGGGAATCCACCGCCACCTCGGCGTTCTCATCAGGAGAACCTAACCGGACAGCAAAGCCCGCCTGACGCTCTGTGAGAATGTCTAGCGGTTGCCCCAAGTCGGCACCGATGACAGGAAACAGATCTTTGTCGGTGTAGGCTTCCACGGTGAAGGACCAAGCCTGCTCATACTCCGCAGGAGGCTCGGCGAGATCACGGAATCGAATCACGGCGTCATGCGTGGACCCAGACGCATAGAGCGTTTCTGCTGGGAAGAAGGCGCGCGTTTCTTCAGGACTGGCGGTGATGTTAGTCGTGACAGCGGCTCCGTCCACAGTCAAGGTGATGGAGTCGGGATCCACGGTGGCGCGGGTGTGCTTGAGAATGGCTTGGACCGGCGTGTTCGGATGAGCGCTATCACTGCCACTGAGAGGCGTGAGCCGGAAGACTTCCACGGCAGGCGTCGCGGGTTGGTTGGAAGCGGAACTCTGTTCCATGAGGAGGAAGATCGCCCCGGCATAGCCCTTGTAGGCATGAGCTCCGGGAAGGCCGCCGTTCTCTTCTCCGATGCCGTGGCTGGTGCGAATCGTGAAGGTGCCTTCGGCGCTTGGCTGAATGTCCGTCCATCGCGCGACGAAGCCATTGCCGTTGTTTCCCGTGCTGAACTCGACTGCGGTATCGCTCACTTTATGGGTACCTTCCGAACTCGCAAAGACCACACTTGGAGCATCTAGGATGGACCAGTTGGTCACACGCTCGCCGTAGGAATCACCACCATTGCGATTGGCCGTGCCTACATAGGTGTAGACTTCGTTAGGATCAAGGCCGGAGAATGTCGTGTCCAGATACCAACCTGGGGCGTCATTGTAACTCATATTTCCTGCGAGCTGCAAGATGCCGGAGAAATAAGTCGCCGCGTCCGTCCCATCGATAAACTCGGCAGCGTCACTGGCCCAGCTGATCGTCTCGCCTTCCGAGATCGTCTCTGACAACGTCACCGTGACGCCCAATTCCTCACCGGTATCATAGTCGACCAGTGCGCCTTCCTGCCCGAGCCCATCATAGCCGCGACCAATGCCAAAGTTCGTCGCTTTGTCAGCCGTGGCCTCAGGATCCAAGTCGACCGCGTCATTGTAGGCGATCCATTGATAGGCCGCTTCCGCTTCTTCCAAGGCTAACAAGAAGACACCACCGGCATATCCCTTGTAGGCGTGTGCTCCTGGAAGGCCGCCGTTGGCCTCTCCCAGTCCGTGGGTGGAACGGATGACAATACGTCCATCCGGACTCGGCTGAATCTTTGTCCAACGAGCCACATTTCCGGCCACATTGTTTCCGGTGCTGAACTCCACCGAATCATCGCCCACTTTGTGTGCGCCAGGTGAACTCCCGTATTGATAGGCTTCCGCTTCGAGGATCTTCCAGTTCGTCACGCGCTCGCCATAGGAATCGCCGCCGTTGCGGTTAGCCGTCGCCGCGAAAGTGTAAATGCGCGATGGATCCAGGCCCATGATGATGGTGTCAAAGTACCACCCCGGCGCGTCATTGTAGCTGAGGTTCCCGATGAGATTGAGAATGCCATCGAAGGTATCGCTCGCATCCGTCCCGGCCACAAACTCGGCGCTGTCGCCCGCCCAATTGATCGTCTCACCTTCGGAGACTTGCTCAAAGAACTCGACGCGGATCCCGGTGGCGTCGCCGGTCTGAAAGTCTAGCAATTCGCCATCGACGCCATCTCCATCGTAGTTGCGGCCAAAGCCAAAGGACGTGATATTCGCTGGCGAATTGTCGGGATCCGTGTCCGCCAAGTCGTTGTAGGCGGTCCAAGAATCGGCGGCGAGGGGAAGGAGCGTGCACGCTAGAAAGGCAGCGACACCGTGAGCAAGGCGTAGGTGAATTTTCACATTTCTTCCATAACCCCATGTTGGGAGAGACACCCAGAGAAATCCGTAGCAATCCTGACACCCTTGCTGCCTCAGAAGGTTGAGGAAGTTTCTGAAAAAGTGTATTCTTGGTCAAAACTTGGTAACAAGGTGGAGCCATGTTGTTCGCAATCCATTGATACGCTTATGAAACGCCTCTTCCTCATTGCCTACATCTTCATGCTCACGCCGATTTCGGCCCAGAACGTCAAGACGTTGGTCCAGCTCGAACGAGCCATTTTCACAGAGAACAACGGCAACCTTCCTTCCGCCATCACACACTATGAAGCGCTGCTCGAAGCGGCTCAGCTGCCCCCAGCCAAACGCCAAGAAACTCTTTTCCGCACCGGACGGGCTTGGGCCACTTTAGAGAATGAGACCAAGTCCAGAGAGACCCTTCGGAACTGCCTCACGGAGTTTCCCGAAGGTGCCTTTGCCACTGAGATCAAACGGCTTCTCTCAGACGATGCCGAGGTCCGCGACCAACTACGGCAGGTTGATCTGCTAGGCTTGTGGAGTCTGGACGAGAAAGACTACCTGGAGTTTCGTCCCCGCGGTGTCTTCCATCGCTGGCCGCATCCCATGGATAGTGTCTGGCAAACGGAACTCTCGCCGCCAATCGAGAGCGGCACTTATGAGGTGCAGGGAGATCAATTGATAATCACTCTCAATGCCGCGTCGAATGCCTACTCGTGGAAAGTGACAGGCAGCACACTCACCTTGCAGAAAGACAACGAACCCGCCATCGAGCGTCAACGCGTCCGGCGGCCCTATCGTTTTCCTGCAACCGTGGAGAAGTCAGCGGAGCTTCAGTCACTCTTAAAGCTCAAAGCTTCCGAAGCATCCTAGGCAGCAAGCTATCTTCACTCGCGATGCCAAAGGTGGGCGCGAGCTTCTCTTGTCAGGTCGATCCACGAACCAGATGATTCGAAATCTCTCGGAAGGCACCACGGCGCATTGGTTAGTCAAGCTTGGACTCGACAGCATGACGGCGGCTGATCAGTTGCTTCAAGAGGGCAACGTTGATGAAGCGATGAACGCGCTTTCGGTGATCAAGCGGATGAACTGGTTCTGCAGCAGGGGTGAGAATCAGGACCCTGCCCTCTCTTTCAGCCTATCCCGCCCTTTTCCAGAGAAAAGCGAGTGGCGTGGCTATGACAATGGTAAAAGCCTCATTTTTAGACTTATCCTAGGCGAAAACCCGTCCTATAAGGTTACCTCGGGATGAACAGTGTCCACGTTTCCTTCATCACCAAAGACGGAGGTGGCAGCTACTTTTCGACTGCCAAATCGGTAGACGGCCACCTTGAAGGCACTACGCACTCCCCCCTCACGAGACCTGTTCTCCGTGTGGACAGCGAGAAAGGTACCGGATTGATGGGATCCGGAGGTCGCCTTCAGGCGTAGTCAATCTGACGACTTTCACCTCACCCGCAACTGAACGCCTCCTTCAAACATCTCGCTCAAGCGCTCGTAGAAGTCGTCCGCCAGTGGATGGATGCTGACTACTTGCCTGAAGGCGGCAAATCCACGAAGGAGGATCGATTCGATCTGAGCCGATCCACGCCCTATGTGCTGCTGCACCTCGCATGTTTCGCCGTCATCTGGGTGGGTTGGAGTTGGTTCGCGGTCTACGCAGCCATCGTTCTCTACGTCGTGCGGATGTTTGCCATCACGGCATTCTATCACCGTTACTTTTCCCATCGCGCCTTTCGCACAACGCGGACGGCTCAGTTCATCTTTGCGGTGATCGGAAACACGTCCATGCAACGGGGAGCCCTTTGGTGGGCGGCCACTCATCGACATCACCACAAGCATTCTGACAAAGAAGGAGACAAACACTCGCCTAGTAAGGACGGCTTCCTTTGGTCCCACATTGGTTGGCTGACCAGTTCTAGCAATTTCCCCACAAACTACAAGGCGATCCCTGATCTCGCGCGTTACCCTGAGCTTGTCTTTCTCAATCGCCGAGACTACGTCGTGCCCATTCTCTATGGCTTGGCCCTTTGGATCTGTGGTTCGCTGTTAGCTCGCTATGCCCCAAGTCTCGGCACCACTGGCCCACAACTCTTCGTCTGGGGAGGCGTGATCAGCACCACCTTGCTGCTTCACGGGACTCTTTTCATCAACTCTCTCGCACACGTGTTTGGCAGACGACGATTCGATACGGATGATGACAGTCGAAACAGCCTGACATTATCTTTGGTCACGTTGGGCGAAGGTTGGCACAACAATCATCATCGCTTTCCACACTCCGCACGACAGGGATTCTACTGGTGGGAGATCGACCTCTCTTACTACATGCTGAGATGCCTCTCCTGGACGGGCATCATCTGGGATCTGCGCAAAGTTCCCGATCACATCTACGAGGAAGTCGCGTGAGCGTGGAGAAGATCGCCATCATTGGAAGTGGAATCGCTGGGCTCGGTTGCGCCCACTTTCTTCATGGTCAACACGAACTCACCATCTTCGAGGCAGCAGATCACGTTGGCGGGCACAGCAACACCATCTCGATCGATGAGAATGGCCGAGAAATCGTGCTCGATACTGGCTTCATGGTCTACAACGAAGTGACCTATCCGCTTCTGACTCGGCTCTTCGCAGAGTTAAATGCTCCGACCAAACCAACATCGATGTCCTTCAGCGTCCACCATGGCGCGTCGGGTCTGGAATGGAACGGCACGAGTCTGAACACTGTCTTTGCACAACGTCGCAATCTCTTGAACCCACGTCATTGGCGATTCGTGCTTCAGTTGAATCGCTTCAACAAAGAAGCGGTGGCAGCGCTCGACGATCCACAATGGGCAGTGATGACGCTCGAAGAATACGTCGATGCTAGAGGCTACGGCCAGGACTTCCTCGATCGCTACTTGGTGCCCATGAGCTCCGCTGTGTGGTCGACCCCTCGGGAACGCATGCTGCGTTTCCCTGCGGTGACGTTGCTTCGGTTCTGGCACAACCACGGATTCCTCGGGCTCGATTCCCAACACCCCTGGCGCACTGTCGATGGAGGATCACGTGAGTATGTGAGTCGATTGATGGAACCATTCAAGGATCGCATTCACACGAACACCCCAGTGAGCCATGTGAGGATTTCGGAAGATGGCGTCGAGATCTCGAGCAAACGCGGCACGGAACATTTCGATAAAGTGATCTTGGCGACCCACGCGGATCAAGCTCTGCGGCTTCTAGACTCTCCCACACCACTCCAACGAGAGCTTCTCGCACCATTCGCTTACCAGCCGAACTCGGTTCGCGTCCACAACGACCCCAAATTCATGCCGAAGACGCGACGTTGCTGGGCCTCGTGGAATTATCGTTCCGAACCGGCAGGAACGAGTATTCACTATTGGATGAATTCACTTCAGGGCGTTTCCGATCAAGAGGACTATTTCGTTTCGCTCAATGCCAGTGAGCGCGTGCCTGAGTCGGCCTGCAAACGCGCCCTCGACTACGAACACCCGCTGTTCGATCTCGCTGCCATTCAGGCACAGCAACGTCTGCCGGAACTGAATGACGCACGCGGCGTTTCCTTCTTCTGCGGCAGCTACTTTCGATACGGATTCCATGAAGACGCTTTCAAGTCCGCCGTCGATCTTTGTCAGACACTCTTGCAAAGAGATCCATGGGAGGTGCGCGCATGAACTCAGGCCTGTATGAATGTGAGATCTACCACGAGCGCCTCTCTCCTAAGCGTCATCGTTTCAGCTACAAGCTCTTCTTCCTCGACCTCGATCTCGGTGAGCTTCCCGTGCTCGCAAAGCGGCTGTTTCTCTTCAGTCACAATCGATTCAATCTCTATGCTTTCCGGGACAAGGATCATCTTGATCTCGGCAAGCCTGACATTCGCAGCAATCTCACTGCTTGGCTCGCGGATCAAGGCGTCACCCTGTCAAAGGACGCGCGCATCCGACTGGTCACGTTGCCTCGTATCGCGGGATACATCTTCAATCCCGTGTGTTTCTACTTCATCTCCAAGCCCGACGGCCCGCCCCTGCACGCCGTGGTGGAAGTGTGCAATACGTTTCGTGAAATGAAGCCCTGGCTGCTTGAAACACCCACCGCTGAAGGAGCGTTCCATCGCACCGTGCCCAAGCATTTCTATGTTTCACCTTTCACGAATCTCACAACGGAGTTCAATTTCCGCCTCCAAGTCCCGGACGACAAGATCGAGATCCACATCGATGATATCGAGAACGGCAAGACGACGTTGGTGAGTTGGATACGCGGCGAACGCAAGCCCCTAACAAACCGACGTCTACTTTGGTGCACCGTGCGTTATCCCTTGCTCACAGTGCAGGTGATCCTCAAGATTCATTGGCAAGCCTTTCGCCTCTGGAGCAAGCGCCTTCCCGTTTTCCGTAAGGGTGAGGATCGCGAACTCCAACAGGATATCATTCAGACTCACACTTCCCTCACGAACCCTCCCAAACCATGAACGCCATCGCGAATCCGTCACCGGCCAGGAGCCTTTACCGAGCGCCGGTCCTGAGAACTCTGAATCGATTCACTCAGGGCCATTTGGAACTCGTTCTTCCTGAAGGTGATTCGGTCCTTATCGGAAACGCCGAGGCCCCATGCAGCGCCCGTATCCAAGTGAGACACGAGGCCTTCTTCAAGAAATGCGCTCTAGGTGGCGGCGTAGGTCTTGGTGAGGCCTACATGGATGCTGACTGGGACACCGATGACATTGCTCGTGTCATCACTTGGTTCATTCTCAATCTGCATGCGGATAAGAAGCTGCGAGGATCCTCTCAGCGTTTTCGTTTGGTCGGATTGTTAAAGTTCATCGACCGGTTCGGCCATCGCCTTCGCCACAACAGCAAGGAGACGAGTCGACGCAACATCGAGGAACACTACGATTTGGGGAATGACTTCTACAAACTGTGGCTCGACGACACGATGACGTATTCCTCCGCCCGCTTCACCGAGCCTAACCAATCTCTGGAGGACGCTCAGCGATCAAAGTATGCCGCGCTTTGTGAGAAACTTCAACTTACCGAAAGCGATCATGTGTTAGAAATCGGTTGTGGCTGGGGCGGCTTCAGTTGTCACGCCGCCGAGCACCATGGCTGCCAAGTCACCGCCGTGACGATCTCACAGGCGCAGTTCGATGAGGCCACGCGTCGCGTGCGCGAGGCTGGACTCGAAGACAAGATCGAGATTCGACAGCAAGACTATCGGGACATCACCAGCAAATTCGACAAGATCGCTTCCATTGAAATGTTAGAGGCAGTCGGTGACAAGTATCATAAGACGTGGGCGGCCAAATGCCATGAAGTGCTGAAGCCCGACGGTCTGCTCGCCGTGCAGATGATCACCGTGCCAGATGGCGACTACGCCGATCTCAAGAAGGGTACGGATTTCATTCAGAAACACATCTTTCCCGGCTCTCTCCTGCTCAGCATCAGCCGAATGAACGAGGTTTTCCAGCAGACGGGCGATCTCTTTCTTCACGGCATGGAAGACCTCGGATTGAGTTACGCACAAACATTGAATCAGTGGCACGGTCAATTCAATGAGAGGCTGGATGCAGTGAGCGAGCTTGGATTCTCTGAACGTTTCATTCGCAAGTGGAACTACTATTTGAAATACTGTGAGGCTGCCTTCGCAACCCGCAACATCAGCGTTGTCCAGGCCGTCTACACGCGGCCCTGCAATCCAATACTGACATGATCATCGCATTACGCGTCTTCTTCAGCATTGTTCTATTGTCAATGCTAGCGGTCACGTTCTGGGCAAGTAGCCACACCGCCTTGTGGCGTATTCCTAGCGAAGTCAGTGGCCACCCATGGTTCATCGCATGCCTCTTCGATACCTACTGGGGATTCCTCACATTCTACTGCTGGGTGGTCTATCGCGAGACATCCATGACTGCGCGCATTTCCTGGCTGATCGCCATCCTGCTCTTCGGCAATATCGCGATGTCCATCTACATGCTCATCTTGCTTTTCAAGCTTCCGACAAGCGCCTCTGGTCGTGACATCCTTCTCCGAGCCGCCTGACATGACCACGAACGTCGCGAATCCAGAAATGAGCTTTTTCTCCCGGAGAATCGTATCTCCGATCAAGACTCAGATCACCCAAGGTGTCTCACCGCGCGCCATTTCGTGGGCGATCGCTTCAGGAGCCATCTCTGGCATCTTCCCCATCCTTGGCTCCACCACGATTCTAGTCGCTTTGACAGGTTTCGTCGCGAAACTCAACCAACCCGTTCTCCACACTTTCAATTGGCTAGTCTACCCGATCCAGATCATCGCCCTGCCGTTCTTCGTCCGCGCGGGCGAGTTCGTTTTCCGCGCTAATCCCGTGCCTTTCTCCGTGTCGATTCTCATCGAACGCTTTCGCGAGGACCCGATGCAGTTCATGCGAGACTTTGGCATGTCTGGCGTTCACGGCATCGTCGCCTGGTGCCTCATCGCCCCCATTCTTGCGATCATCATCGTCGCAGTGACCCACCCACTTCTAGAATCTGCCGCCCGTCGTTGGAAGACATCATGAGCTCTACTCTCATTCTTACAATCACTGCGATCGTTCTCACCGCCTTGTTTCTCTTCGCGTGGTGGCTGGCGAGGCGCATTGAGAATTACAGCATCGTAGATGTCACGTGGTCCCTGGCGTTCGCGCCTACGGCCATCATCCACGCAGTTCTCTGCGATGGCTGGTTACCACGCCGAGCCGCCATTTGCTGCTTGATCACTCTGTGGAGCCTGCGCCTTGGACTCTACCTCTGGGGACGTGTCGCGGCGCACCATCCTAGAGTTGACCCACGTTACGCCATTCTTCAAAAGCGCTGGGAAAAGAACCCAGAGCGCGCGTTCCTATTCTTCTTCCTCTTGCAAGGGCTGCTTGTCTGGTTCCTTATGTTGCCGGTCCATCTCGTTTCTGGTAATCCCGCGACGGCGTTCCATCCGCTCGAGTTCGTGGGAATTACTATTTGGATCATCGGCCTGCTCGGTGAAGGCACCGCCGATGCCCAGCTGAAACGATTCAAGAAGACATCGACAGATCGACTATCAGTTTGCCGACTCGGTCTCTGGCAATACTCGCGGCATCCCAACTACTTTTTCCAATCGCTTCTCTGGTGGGGACTCTTTCTCATGGCGCTTCCCATGGCATGGGGGTGGGCGTGCATCATCGCACCAATAGCCATGCTCCATTTCATTCTTAACGTCACCGGCATCCCTCTCACGGAAGAACTCGCCCTCGAGAAGCGTGGCGAGATCTATCGCGACTATCAGAGCACCACCAGCGCTTTCATTCCACTACCCCCAAAGAAGAATCCATGAGTCTCATCAACCGCATCCTTGCCCGGGGTATCCTGCCGGATGCTCTCGTCCGCTACGGCATTCGCCACCGCCTCGCTGAGACTCTTCGCACTTATGTGAAGTCCAGCGAAGAGGCGCAGCGTCAAGCCATTGCCGATCATGTCGAGGAACTCCGCAACAGCTCTATCGCGATCGAAACGGACGCGGCTAATACGCAGCACTACGAAATCCCCGCAGCGTTCTATCACTACGCCCTCGGTCCGCGATTCAAGTACAGCTCCGCCTGGTACGACACGCCACAAGACACTCTCGCGGAGGCGGAAGAGAAGATGCTCCGTCTCACTTGCGAACGCGCCAGGCTTTCTGATGGCCAGCGCATTCTCGAACTCGGTTGCGGTTGGGGCTCGCTTTCCTTGTGGATGGCAGAACACTATCCGAACGCTCAAATCACGGTCGTTTCCAACTCCGCCAGCCAGAAAGAACACATCGATGCCCAAGCCGCTGAGCGTGGCTTTGGGAATCTCACCGTGCGCACGGCGAACATGATCCACTACGACGGCGAAGGGGAGAATGTGTTCGATCGCGTTGTCTCCGTCGAGATGTTTGAGCACATGAAGAACTATGCCGAACTCATGCGCCGCATTTCACGCTGGCTCAAACCAGACGGCCAACTCTTCGTCCACATCTTCACCCACCGCGTCGCCGCCTATCACTATGAGATCGAAAACGACGATGACTGGATGGCGAAATACTTCTTCACAGGGGGACAAATGCCTTCCCACGATCTCCTGCTCCATTTTCAAGATGATTTAACCATCTGCGAACAGTGGAAGGTGAATGGTCAGCACTACGAACACACTTCCAATGCATGGCTCGCCAACATGGATCGTCACAAAGCCGAAATCATGCCTCTCCTCAATGCCACCTACGGCCCATCCGAGAGCACGCGTTGGTGGAATTACTGGCGCATCTTCTTCATGGCCTGCGCCGAACTCTGGGGATACCGAAACGGCGAGGAATGGGGCGTGTCCCATTACCTCTTTGGAAAAAGGTGTTAGTTCTATGTTAGCCTGAAGGCCCGATCCATGTTCGCGGAAACTTCTTTCAGCCGGGTCAGATCACCACCGCCCACTTCGGCAGCGCACCACCCATAGAAATTGATTTCTGTCAGAGCCTTACGCACATCTGTGAAATCAAGATCACCTTCGCCGATCTTGGTGAAACTGTCCTTCTCGCGAGAGAAGCCTTTGACGTCGAGCTTGATCACCCGCTTGCCCAGCGCACGAATCCAGTCTCCCATGGATCCGTATTTCCAGTGGTTCCCGATATCGAATTGCATGCCCACCCAAGGCGAATTGAATTCGTCGACATAGCGAACGAGCTTCTCGGCACTCTGATCGGCACCACCCCCGTGATCGTAACAGAATTGGTTCCACACATTCTCAATGGCGATCGGCACCCCTAACTCTGCTGCCAACGGAATGGCCTTGGCAATATTCTCTACCGAGCGCGGCCAGATCTCTTTCTCGGTTCCATCCTTGCCGTGGCCCACGACCAGGAGCAAGGTGTGTCCGCCGACAGCCTTGGTCTGACGAAGACCTTCTTTCAATGCCTCTAACGCTTTCGCTCGGACGGCAGGGCTCGGGTCCGTGTGTCTGACATCCCAATGTCCCGAGTTCACGGAGCCATCGACGGGAAGCCCAGATTCGGCGATGGCTTTGTTCGTCTCGGCAATATCGATTCCCGGAGCATTCATTTCAATGCCCTGGAAACCAGCCGCCTTCGCTGCTTGGAATTTCTCAGTCATCGAACCTTTGACCCCCACCATGCCGATCTTCAGCGTCTTGAGAAGACGCGTCTTCAGCGGGAAGTCCGCCTCATCGGCGGCAAATGACGTGACGGGCGAGGTAGCCGCCATAGCAGCGGTGGTCTGCAGAAATCGACGGCGGGAAAGACTCGGACTTTTCATAAGTCCAAGACTTTAGCCGAGCCGAGCCTATCGCGTCAATGGTACGATCACACCGTTTCCATATCGAAGCAAAGCAACCTCTGACTATCAGCCACGGCGACGACGAATCATCAGCAAGGAAAGCGCTAGCAATCCAAGGACGACAGCACTGGGCTCAGGAATGGCTTCAGTAGAGAGACTCACATCATCAAACATGGCTGACTGAGGATTGACCGGAGCATCCACCCCATCGATTATTCCAAGGCGAACCGTCGCTTGCTTGGTGTCCGTGGGAGCCAATGCAGAGAACGAGAACTCAACCCAGCTTCCATCCTTCGGATGCGTGGTGATTTCTCCTAACTCTGTGCTTAAGACCGCGCCACCGCCATTTAAAAAATCGAGATCGAAGAACGTCGAGCCCGCCGTAAAGTTCGTCTTTTGCTTGTTCCAAACGGAGAGATCATACGTCAGCCCAGCCATGGCGGGGACAGTGTGCGAAACGGTCACATTAGCCAAGCCGTCTCCGTCCGCCTGATTTCCTTCAAAGGCTTTCAACTAAATCCCCGTTCTTGGCACAGCGTTAGGATTGCTGGCCCAAAGAGAAGTTTGTCCCATCGGGTTGGTTCGCCACCAAGTTCCAGTCGGGGCTGATCTGACTTACTGGCGTGGCCCCTTCGAAGCCGGGATCGGCAAGGAGATTCGCGGCTGCTGAAAGCAAGCTTGTGGAACCCAAGAGGGTAAGAGCAGCTAAGAAAGAGATTCTCATGGGATGTAGGAATCTAGGAGTAAGAACAAAGGCTGATTACCTAAATATTACTGGGATCTCAGCTAGACGCAACGAGAATATTTCGCCCACAGTGAAGCTACACTGAGACCAGTTGGAATCTCAGCTTTACCCAAAGTCCATGTTGCCCTCTTTCCCTGAGGTCGCTATAATTCGCCGTGCATGGCCGAGTCCCCCGCAGATCAGAAGGCGATTCCTTTACAGGAACAAGCCTACATTGAGGTCAAAGCACGCCTGACCTCTGGAGAGGTCCCTAGTGGCACCGTTCTTTCAGAACGCCAGATCGCCCGTGAGTTGGGCATGAGCAAGACGCCGGTCAAAGCCGCCTTCACACGCCTCGATCAAGAAGGCTTTCTCAAGATATCGCCCCAGTATGGCGTGCTCGTGAGAGATCTCACGCCTGAAGAAATCAACCACCAGATGGATCTGCGCATCGCTTTAGAATCTCGTCTGGTTCGACAGATCGCTGAGCAAGGACTGACAGAAACCCAGTGGATCGTGATCGAAGAACACTTAAGTAAGCAAGCAGACTCGAAGGCCGAGATCGCCGAGACCGTTCGACTAGACGGTGAGTATCATTTGTTACTCTGCGAGTTTGGAGGCAATCCTGAGATGTCCAAGATCATTTCACAAGTGCTCGACAAGCAATACCGCGCGATCGCGAACGCTCTCACTCAAAACACCTATCGGAAATCGCACAGCCTCGAGGAACACCGAGCCATTGCTCAGGCTGTTCGAGAAGGGCGTGGTCACCTCGCTTCAGAGCTCATGGTGACTCATCTGGAACGCGGGAAAAAACTGTTCACTTGAGGCGAATCCGATAATAGATAGCCATCCGGACGTACCAGGCGGTCCGGATCTCCATCCACAAAGACGCTTTGAGCTCCTGCTTCAACAATGAGTTCCCAAAACTCCAAATTCACCGAATACTCGACATCCACGGGCCCGTCCGATTGCAAACCTAACTGAATGCCGGCCGCAGTACGGGTGACGGTTTCAATTCGTGGCACATCGTCAGTGACCGGGCCGTCATTTCGTTCAAACACAATCGCCAGGGGATCGAAGCTCGCCGGTAGCGCGCCATTGCCGACCTCATCCCAGTCGCCTGGATCCTTCGCCCGGAAGACCTCCAAGGCGGCCCCGCCGATCCGCTCAAACATCAAGACTTCCAGCGTATGCTCGCCTTCGGTGAGTGTCAGTGTCCGCATCGTGGCATTCCGGCCTCGCACGCCGTCGAACTCAATGATCTCAGTGCCATCGATGATCAATTGGCCACCATCGTCCGAATGGAAGCCGATTCCCCAAGGGCCGGCCGTCGGAACTTTGAACTTTCCTACCGCATGCACAATGAATTGATCGACGACATCTCCATCAAAGAGAACGTCGCCAGGCACGAGCCCCAACAAGTCGAGGTTGTCGGTGAAATTGATCGTGCTGTGCAAACGCACCGTCTCGATGCCTAGAATCGTCCCATCTCTATGGGCGCGATCGCCAGCGAGCGACGCGATCTCGGCGCCTTCACTGGCAATAGTCCGAACGACGAATTGGTTAGGTTGACTTGCCGAGTCTAACGGATCTGCTCCATTGTCGATCTCAGCCTTGTCAGAGAACCCATCGGAATCGGAATCCGCATTCCCAGGGTCCGTCATGGACGTGTCGCGCTCAAAACCATCGGCAAGACCGTCTCCATCGGTGTCCGCATTTCCAGGATTCAATGCGCGAGAGACTTCCTCCGCATCATCAATGCCATCGTCATCCGTATCCATCAGTGTCGGATCCGACTGATACTTCGCGACCTCATCGCCATCAGTGAGAGTGTCACCATCGGTATCCGCACCTTTCGGATCCGTGCCCGCCGCCTGCTCGGCCAGGTTGTTCAGACCATCCGCATCCCCATCATCTTCTGGATTGGCAGAAGCCGTGTCGCCAAAGTTCTCCACCTCCCAACTGTCTCGCAAACCATCATTGTCCAAATCTCTCGCGTCACGGAGAAGTGTGAGGGTACCTTCGCCGCTGATGCCTTCATCGATCGTGAAGATCTCGCGCAACGCCTCGGTGGTGAAAGGGCTACTATCACCTGTCACATCGAGTAAGCTGAAGAGAACATCGCCTTCTTCTGAGATACCGATGAGATCTTGCACTGCCACATCTCCCTCAAGCTCCATCTGGAAATTCTGCCCTTGCAATCGAAGGATCGCGACAGGACTCGAAAGAGGATAGCCAATCGTCAGAGTACCACTGGCAATCGTGATCGTGATCACGATCGATCCCGTCCCAAGAGAACCCGCCGTAGCTCCACGTGCGTTCACATTCTCAAAACTCAATGCTCCCTCAAAACCACTCCCCGATCCGGAAACCAGGATGGTGCTCGTGACCACCTCTGGATCCGCACCAGAGAAATGCAACGAGCCCGCGCCTTGCAACTGCGCCGCCAACTCGAAGGTCGTCTCGTTCTCCACATCACCATGCACATTGAGAACGCCTTCCAAGCGATTGGACTCCACAAGCGCCACCGACAAATCTGTGAGTGATAGATTCGCAGAAGCCGCCCCTTGATGTTCCAGTCGCAGAGTCAATCCCGACCCTATCAATCCTAACGAATCTCCTGCGAACGTGCCCGTGGCACTTGCCACGGTCGGCGTGACCTCGCCGAGTGCCAAGTATGCTCTTCCTGGCACTGGCACTTGAGCATCCATCCACGTTCCGGCGGCATTTCAGGAACCATTTGTCGTGGCCACCACGCTGTCAGGCTTACTCTCTGGCAGCAGCGGGTCAGTCGCCAGGACAAGTTCGACGTTGTCGGCAAAGCCATCGCCATTCGTGTCTGCCTTGGCGGGGTCCGTCGTCAGATCATTCACTTCACGCGCATCATCAAGCCGGTCACCATCCGTATCCGCTTTGGAGGGATCGCTTCCGTGCAGCGCGACTTCAGGCCCATCTTCCAGGCCGTCGCCATCGCTATCCTTCACCGTGGGATCTGCCTTCGCTTCCAACTCAGCCCGATCAATGAGCCCGTCACTATCAAAGCCCCCTTCGCCGTCACGAGAAAGACTACCAAAGAACGCATTCTCTCTGAAGTCATCCATGCCATCCCCATCGGAGTCTTCTGGCACCACCTCATGCACATTGTAGTCAGAGAGGAGTTCATAAAATTCTTCGGTTACCGCCGAGAAGGTATTTCCCCCTCCAACACCGTGAGTCGACCCACGAAGAGACTCACACCAGCACCGCCGCCCGCTTCCCAATGAAGCAATTCAAACGCATGCTCACCCGCCTCCAGGTCGGCCGTCATGATCGTGCTCGCACGTTCGAAGCTGGAATCCATCGTCACTATTCACCACGAAGGGAATGGCACCACCTTCATTGAGATAGAACTGCCGAGTCGTTAGAATCGCAAAGTTATCTGCCCCGCCCAGAGTTTCATCCCCACCTAGCAGAGCATCGAACAGCGGATACGGCCGAGAGATCTTCATACATCGGTGGCAACGCCCCGTCATCAAAGTGCGCCCATGGAGTCTCAACCGTCACCTCTTCCAAAGGCGAAGCCAGGGCCTCACGCGCAACCACAGCATCCGTCAATTCCAAATCAGAGAGCACGTGGCGTGTCGTGACTGTCCCCCCTCCAAAGATGAGCGATCCAGGAACTCGCAACGTGCCTTCGCCTAGAATGGCATCGCCTTGGTCGTCCTCCGCTTGAAAGGTCCACTCAAGACGCGCACCCGGATCCCATGGCGTGGTCGGAATGTGAGTGAGCGTCGTGATCTTGGCAGCTTTACTCGCTAAGACCATGACAGACTCACCATCAATGGTCACCACATCGGTATCCGCCACCACCGCACTCCCTTCAGCATCTTCGGCAAAGATCCGTAGGACCGCAGCACCTCTATCGAAACCAGTCACCGAGGCAATCTCAGCGGCCTCTATCGTCGTGAGGAAGAAGTCATCCACCATCGCGGACTGCGGATTAGTGTTCGCATTGACCCCATTCACCATTTCCGCACGCGCCTGCACTTCCTCCGTCCCTTCAGGAGCTTTCCCCCTCACACTGTATTTCACCCAACTTCCATCGGCCGGATGTTGCCCATTCAGTTCCAACGACTCTGTGAGGAGAATCTCACCAGACGCGTCGAGAAAGTCCATCGCCAAGAGAGTCGATGCAGAGATGTAATTCGTTTCCACTTTGTGCCAAACGGATAACTCATACGTTAGTACAAACGTGCCGACCACTCGCTGAGTCAGAACCGCATTCGCCCCTGACATTTCGTCCGCTTCGGATCCCTCGAAAGCTCTCAACCAAAGCACTATCCCCGCCGTTCTGTTAGGGTAACTAGCCCATCCAGCATCCTAGAACTGAGCCGCCGAACCATTCTCGTTGGGCTGCGTCACCTCCAAGGACCATGAAAAGGTTCTCTTTAGAGCTCGGCTCAGAAGCTTCCAAGCTCGGCTCAGAAGCTTCCAAGCTCGGCTCAGAAGCTTCCAAGCTCGGCTCAGAAGCTTCCAAGCTCGGATCAGAAGCTTCCAAGCTCGGATCAGAAGCTTCCAAGCTCGGATCAGAAGCTTCCAAGCTCGGCTCAGAAGCTTCCAAGCTCGGCTCATTCAAAAGATTGGTTTGCGCCTGCCCCACGATCGGGAGGACAAATATGAGAAGAAGAAACGCAGGGATTCGGTACAGGCACATAGGCATAGGGGTTCCCAACATCCCTCTGAGATCTCAATCGCCCGCAATCGGTATTATTGGTCTCTGAATTCCAGATTCAGCTCATGACTGGCATCCCAATGCGCTGTTCTGAAAAAAAAAGTTTCATCGGCCGCGTCACCTTGACGACTGGGTTCTGAAGTAGGGGGCCCAGGCAATCACCAACGAACCAATCAACGCCTGCTCTAACCAACGACCTCAACCCATCAGAACCATGAAATCCAATAGCATCCTCACACAAACACTCAAACTCACCTTAGCTTCCGCCGCTTTGCTAGCCACCACTGCTCTCGTCGGAGCCGCTGAAGATCGGACTCTGATCCTTCTCCAAGAGAACACTGGCAACAGCATCCTCAATGACTACATTGACGGTCCGTTGGAAGATGCCGCCGTCGACTTCATCGACAACCTCGCCGAGGGGGTCGAAACGGTCCAGACAGAAGCGACCGCCTCTGGCAAGTATCAGCGCTTCGTCAATCTGAGCGACAGCCGGTGCACACGGACCAACCTTCTCAATGAGCTGATCCGCCAATCGCGAGACGGCTTTCAAGTGGACCTCGTCATTTACGGACACGGCAGCCCAGAGCGACTGGTCTTGCATGAGGTGCTACTGACACTCCCATCCTTCACGCGTTTCTCCCGTACTCTTACCCCCTTCGTACCCGACGCCTCTGTGCTCACCGGCGGAACCACCGGAAACATCCGGACGCCCATTCGCGACGCTATCATCCTCACAGGAGGACAAGTCACGAGCTTGAATCTTCGCATGGTCTACATGTGCAACTGTTGGGGCAGCACGTTGAACGATGATTGGTTGGCCGCCGGCGCGGAAGTCTCCGTAGGCTCACGTTTTAACAACTACATGCCCGAGCCGAGATCAATCGGTTCCTGAACGGATTCATTCATAGAGATAACAGTGAACTCGGCCTCGATCTCACTTTCCACGGAGCCGGGATCTCCCGATCACTCCAGCAACTTGCCGCAGAGCAGGCTTACGCCGAGACCGGAAGCGATCCTGAAACACGCCTCGCTTTGTATCACCTCGATCAAGAACGCGAAACCCGTCATTTCACATCGTTAGAGCAAGGGCTTGAACCTGACGTTCTCCAAGAAGCCGTTTCGACCCAAATCGATTCCTGGTATGGCGAGCAGCTCAGCGAGATCCTCCATGTTCGCCATGAGGATGACCAGCCCCAAGACGAAAAAGAGCAGCAATCCTAACATCTCATCACGGTTTCACATCAACGATCACTCTCCCCTACCACGTGAGTTTCGGCGTGCCATTGCCGGTGACTGCTAGGATGATGTGCATGGCGCCATTACCGGGGTGCATGACGCGGCCACTGCCGCCCCATGCGGCATAATGCCAGTCTCCCTGGCATGAATGACAGGGCTAGCTAACCGCGATGGATGCTCCTTTCTCATTCCTTTCGGAATTCGAGACATTATAACCTCATTTGCATAAACCAAGTGCAGCTGCACTCTGCCGCTTTCTGAGCTGCACGCACTATCAAAGCGGCAGAGGGCTGCCGCACTCCAATGGCCAAACATCCTAACCCCAACTTATTTCCGTGCCATTCACCTAAAGGCGGGACTCCGAACGTAGCTATTTGATACTGTTCAAGTAGTGCTCGAGCATGGTGTAGCCATCAGTTGCCACCTTATTTCCATCGGCAGCATTGCTTGGATCCAGACCTCTCTCGGTTTCCCAGGCGTCGGGCATGCCATCAAGGTCTGTGTCGGCCGGTGCGGGGATACTTTTCAGCTCCGGCCAGCCGCCGACTTCTTTCTGAGAATCGATGATGCCCGTGAGGACAGTCTTATCGGGGACCTTCTTCTTCTCTTTGTAGCCCGCACCCTCGTATGTCGCGACGCCATCCCGGACTTCCTGAATGATGCGTGCATCGACAGAATCGCGCTTCGGTAAGATTGCGCTGACATTCTTCAGAACGGCGTCATAGGCTTCTTTGGCGGGGTGCTGATTGATCGCCATGGCTGGCCATGGCTTGTCGAGTTTCAGCGCGGCCATGGCTTCGCTTCCGCCCCTGGCACTGACATCACCATCCCAGTGGTTGGCAGTCACCTGAGCATTGCCTCGACGACATTATCGACGATGAACCATTTCCCGAGATCGGCGAGTCCGTCGCGTGAGGAGGGACTCTCAATGGTGTGCCTCAAGTTTCCAGACGCGGTCGCGGGTCCTGGTTTGTAGTAGTTCGCGACCATGTTGATGTTAGTGAAATTGAACTTGTCGTTTCCTTTCTACTGCTTCTCGCCACCATAGCAACCCGAGTACCCCCAGTTGTAGATCACGTTATTTCGGTAGTCCGTATTGCCGCAGCCCGAAGCAAAGCGTGGGTTGCGTCCCGAGTGATGCGCTAACAAATTATGATGGTATGAGCTGTGATTCGATCCCCAGATGCCGCCGAACCCGTGGTTGCCGCCATGGTGCGATTGGAAAAGGCTTTCCGATATTAGACACCATTGCATAGTAATATTCTCGCAATGATAGATCGACATCGTTTTATCGACGCTCCAGCTTGCTGAGACGTGGTCGAGAATGATGTTCTTGGTATACCGGCTTGAGACGGCGTCGGATTCCTTACCCGATTCGTCGCCAAATCTCACTCTGATGTAGCGGATGATCACTTCATCGGCACCAATCGTGAGCGGGTATCGTTTGATGCAAATGCCGTCTCCGGGAGCCGTCTGCCCAGCGATGGTGATATTGGGATTCTTGATGCCAATCGGCTCTTCAAATCGATCGTCCCAGAAACTCTGAAGACAATCGTTCTCGGCCCATTGACCTCAACCACTTCACGCAGACTACCTTCGCCGTCATCATTGAGGTTCTTGACGGCGTAAACCTTGCCACCGCGCCCACCAACGGTGTGTTTGCCGTAGCCTTCCGCTGTGGGGAACACGAGTTAATTCTGTGCAATACTCGATGTCGCGCAGCACAGTGATAGGATAGTCAGAAGTCGGCTAATGCTGTTGTTCATAAATTGGTCTGGATCGTGGGCAGGTGCTTGAGAGAGTGCCCACCCTACACCGAGGACGTTCTATCATAGCCGATCTATGCAAGAATTCGGCAAACCTTTCAATTCGCCCTAAAGCCATTCGCCCATCCTCGGGTCGGCAACGCGATCGAGAACTAGGGCTTCGCTTCCATCAACTCAATCCCCATGGGGGCGCCGGGGCCGAGGGTGATGCCCAGCAGGATCCAAAGAATCATCAGGGCCACTCCGGTGATCAACATCCAAACCGAATACGGGATCATCATCGCGGTCAGAGATCCGAGACCGAAATCCTTCTGCCAGCGCCGCGCGAAGATCAGGATGAGGGGAAAATAGACCATCAGGGGCGTGATGATATTCGTCGCACTGTCACCGACCCGGTAGGCGGCGGTCGCGCCTTCCGGACTGATGCCTAACAACATCAGCATGGGCACGAGCACAGGCGCAAGCAGGGCCCATTTCGCACTAGCGGAACCCACAAACAAGTTAAGGAGCGCCGAGAACAAGATGATCAATCCGAGGACGATGGGAAGTGGCAAGCCGCTGGACTCAATCACACCGGCACCATGGACCGCAGAAATCAGGCCCAGATTGGACCAGTTGAACATCGCTACGAAATGTGCCGCCGCAAAGGAAAGGACGAGGTAATAGCCCATGTCCTTCATCGATTCCGTCATCATGGAAACGAGATCATCGCCAGACTTGATCGTTCCTGCCGCTGATCCATAGGCCCAGCCCGCCGAGAGGAAGACAATCATGAAGGCGGCCACGAGAGATTTGAAGAATGGCGTCGCCGTGACATACCAAGCCTGCCCTTCTGTCCCTGGACCGTCATTCAGGAGTGGCGTGTCGGGACCAAAGGTCATCACCGCCCAAAGGGCGCAGACACCAATTACAGCAAAGCCCGCACGGCGCAGCCCCCGCTGTTCTCCTTCTGTCAGGGGCTTATCCTCCTCACCGAAGGAGTCCTTATGCTCCTCACCCGGGACCCATTTGCCGAGTCGTGGTTCGATGATCTTGTCAGTGACAAACCAGATCACTGGCAGATAAAGTACTAGCAGAGCCGCAATGAAATACCAGTTACCAGCAATGTTCATCGTCCAGTCCGAGCCGAGCTGCGCGCCGTCGACCGCTGCCTCGGTGATGCCAAACAAGAGGGCATCGAGTTGTCCTGGCGTGATGTTAGCAGAGAAACCGCCGGAAACCCCTGCAAACGCGGCGGCAATCCCCGCCAAGGGATGGCGCCCGGCGGCGGCAAAGATGATTGCGGCCAGCGGGATCATCACGACATAGCCCGCGTCAGCGGCATGGTTTGAGAGCATCGCGACCAAAGCGACGGTCGGCGTCAAGAGCCCCTTCGGCGCGTGGCGCATCGCGGATTTGATGCCACTCGCGAACAAGCCGGAGCGTTCTGCGACCCCGGCGCCTAGCATCACCACTAGAACATAACCAAGAGGGTGGAAGTGGGTGAACGTCTTGGGCATTTCAACCCAGAGCTTCTGGATGTTTTCAGACGAGAGGAGGCTCTTCGCTGTGAGAATCAACGGCCCAGAGCCATCTGCTAGCAGTTTGGTCGGGTGGGCTGCAGAAACTCCCGTCCAAGCGCAGACCAGAGAAATTACTAGCAAGACACCAATCAGGCAGACGAAGATAAAGACCGGATCCGGCAACCGGTTTCCGGTGCGTTCGACAATTCCAAGAAATCCCTTCTGGGGCGACTGTGTTTCGGTTTCTGTCATGATGTGACGGGGGCAATCTTGTGAAGAGCATCGCGAGGAACCGAAGTTCATACCACTCTAAAATGCTCATGGTGCCACGGAATGCCAATTTGCCTGGCATGACGGGTGTCGCCGCCTCGTTCGTCACCTTAACGATCACACGCTCGGAGCGAGTGAGGCGTGGCGTGCCGTGATCGGTCATAGTAGGGTTCTGATCACTTCTCCGTTTCCTCCGCTGCCTCCTGTGAAATCCTTTCTCCGTAGCCTAAAGGCCGCAGGCGAATCTCATTCCGTCTGGGTCTATCAATCGATCAACTTTCGATCCACCAGTAAACCCAAGACCACGAAACCCAAGTTCACTTTCAGGCGGGTGCGGGATGAAGGCACGTGCCTCCTCGATGGTGACTTCGACGCCAGATGCTCGTAGGTTCCTGCGAGCAATCGGAAATCGCTGGGGAGCGATTACTTGGGACGCGGCTGCCCTGCACCTGCCCCGTCGACGGACGTTTTCTCCTCACTGCCCCTGGAGCGAAGATCAGCCATCCGCCGCCGCTCCCGCTAGAAAGAGCGCGCATAGGCCAATCGCCTTCATCCGTGAACGAGCTCTTTCCGCTTCTCGACCGAGAAGATCACGAGGGCAACGAACAGATCATTGTTCGGGTCGAACCCAGATAGGCCATCGAGCTTCTTCTCGGGGTCAGCCCTCTCCAGTTACTGACCCCAGGTCGATCCCTCCGTCTCTGGGAGAGAAAATATCGGAGCTATGTCGTCGAACATCTTCGCCGAATTCTCCGCCCCGAGCTCCCGGCAATACCCCTCGACTTTCCGGCACCAGCTCTCCCGATCGTCGGCATTATAGAGCATCCCGGTGAGCCCGCCGTTATCGTGCTGCGAAATACCCCAGTAGCAGGTAGAGAACTTCTCCTGGAGCGCCGTCAATTCCGGCTCGTCGTCCACGAGAAAGTAATAGAGATCGGTGGCGAAGTCGTAATTATCTTCGATCGCTAGAAGTTCATCGGCGTCCATCGGCAAAGTGTTACACAAGCCGGTCTGCGCAGCTAATGCTTAAGCTCGATCCATCAAAGGCTCTGAGTTCGAGCGTCGTGTAAGGTCTCTGCCAGATCCACTCACGGTTCTCCACCGCATCGATGGATGGAGCCGGAAGAGCCTCGGTCGTGTCAGCGAGAAAATAGAGGGCAAAGCCCCGTCCCACTTGCCGGAAAAGAAGCCGCAATCCCAAGGTCTCCTGGTAGAAGCTCAACGAGCGCTCGATATCACTGACATTGATGCTTATTTTCCCCAGCGTTGGCTAATGACCCAGTGAATGGTTTGGATTCAGAGGAACCGGCACGTGGTTCCCCTCGAAGTCATGCTGGAGCAACTCAATGCCGTAGCCATCCGGATCGACCAAATGCCAGAGGTCGCCGATGTCGTGAAACTGCCAGGGTTCCGTCACATCAATCCCACGAGCGAGGTTTCCATCAATCGAATCGTCGCTTCCGATCTGATCCGAGACAACGACGCGGACATCAAGGCTACCAAAATTGGTACGAATCGAAGGAACTGATTGAGTTGGCCAAGAAGTTCGGAACCGAGTGAATATCCGCTTGAAAACTGGGATTCATCCTTCGACGTTGATAGCAGATGGATGATGATTTACCAGCAATCAAAGTTCTCTTTGACGCTGGCACTCGGGCGCATGCTTCTTACATAGTAGAGGTTCAAACGGACAGAGAGATTGATTGGGGAGGACCCAAACAACTGGACCCTGTTCAAGGCTATGCTAGAAAGCCTGATTATGAAAATGGGAGCTATCAAAGAGAGATAGAGGGATTGCTAACCATCGGAAGATTGATTCGCGAAGGGCTTGTTCAGCCCTATACCTCAACGGAAATTCAATTCGAACTATTGAGGGGCAGAATGATCGATCCGACTCTCAACGCCTTCAAAGGCTGCGAGTTTGCGCATTGTGATTCTCCTGTAGAGAGAAGCAAATTTCGATCTACTATCAAAATTAAAGAGCATTGCGCCAAAGGAGGGAAGAAGGACAAGAAGAAAGACTTGGGGCAGTTTACTCAAATAGCGTTCATGAAGTGGCTGAAGAATTTGAGTATTACAGAAGTAGCAGCACTCATTTCCATGCAGTCCGAACTCAAACTGACATCGAACGAAGTTTCGAGTCTCGGTGATCTGGATTGGTTTCAACACCTAGCAATGCGGCTACAAAGCGATGAGAACCTCCCAGACGCATTTCACCTTTGGACTGCGAGAAGAAACGAGATGGATGTGTTCGTTACGTTGGATCGAAAGCTTAATAACTCATTTGATAGTATCGTATCTGAGCGCCAATCAGGGATTTCGTTCGGCTTGGAAGTTATGAGCCCTCTTCCCTTTTTGAAGTGGTGCGGCGTGGATTCTATCGACCCGATCCCGATAGATCATGGGGTGTTCTATCATTATCATGAATTGAAGTGTCTAGATACCAAGGAAGATCTGACGGCTGGACATGAACGTTGGTGGCGACGGTTCAAAGATTTCTTGTTCAAGCAATGATCAAATGAAGCTCTAATGCTCAATTGAAGCGATGTGGATGCGGCGATTGTCGATCACCATGTCCACATTCCCGTTTAGTTGGATCCCCATGGGCGGCCATTCTCCCCACTGGAGTTCATTGCGGAGACGCTGTCGGGACGACATCAGAGCTACGAAGTCGAGTTCGGCGTGCTTCTCGTGGAGTGGTTCGAGAACGAAATGTGGCGTTATTAGAGAGGCTGGAACGGAATGGTCCGGGAGCCAGCGCTGATTCTGTTTGGGAGCTTGAGTCATTGCATTGAGGAGCAGCTGAGTTGAAGGCCATGCTATGCTATTCTGCTCGTCATCATTTTTTTCCGTTTGGAGAAAAATGTAGGCGCCACGTAGCTTGCCATTCCAATGGCGAGTTGCCGCACCTGGCTCTCGCCATTGGAATGGCGAGCTACGTTACTGGCGTCATCACCGGAAAATAGTGATGCCGTTGAGTATAGAGGAGGACCCGCAAACCCATGCTTGCGATGATCGCGGTCAGCCCGCAGACGGACAAAGCCATGCCAAGCGATCCTAGCATCGCATCGCGCCCCACGAAGAGGAAGGTTCCTTCTGTTCAAGGTCAGGTTCTTCCTGTATCCTAAGGCCGTGCAGCGATTCGATCACAGCCGTCCCGACTTCACTCCGTACAGTTTCACCTGCGAGCTGTGGACCGCGGCCCCCATGAGACGACCGGATCGTCACAACGAGATCGAACTGAATCTGCTCAAGAAGGGTTCACTCACTTACCTCTTTGGCGGCGAACGCGTGACTGTGCCTTATGGCGGCATGGGCGCGTTCTGGGCAGCGATTCCTCATCAGATCATCGGTTCCTCTGGCGATCCTGAGTACTACGTGGTCACTCTACCACTTGCCTGGTTCCTGCAATGCCGTTTGCCGACGAAACTCGTCGACCGGCTGTTGCACGGACAGTTTCTCCGCGACCAGACACCGGAGCGTTTTGAGTTGGACTTGCTTCTCTTTCAAACGTGGACAGGCGATCTCATTGGACAAGACATTCAAGGGAAATCCGCTAGTCGGCTTGAGCTGCACGCACGCCTGCTGCGACTAGCAGACACCTTTCCAGCAATGATGCGAAAAGGCAAGAGCCACCGCTCAACAGCACTGCTAGGCGAAGGCGGGCTGAGCAAAGCGGAACACATTGCTGCCTACATCGCACAGCACTATCAAGACCCGATTCTCATCGAGGAAGTCGCCCAACAAGTCGGCCTCCATCCCAACTACGCGATGAATCTCTTCAAGAAGACCTTCAACCTCACCATCAACGAGTATCTCACCCAACATCGGCTATCACATGCCCAACGACTTCTCGCCACGACGGACGACAAGATCCTGGACATCGCCCTCGATGCTGGTTACCCAACACTAAGTTGGTTCTACGAGGCCTTCAAACAATCCTGCGGGTGTTCGCCGAACAGTTATCGGCGAGATCATCGGATCAGAGATTGAGAAGATGTGCCAGAAATCGCGATTGGTCTTGGCCGCCAGGAGCGCAATCCATCTTCTAACATTCGGATTCAATTAGAATTCTTTCTTCAAGCCCGCAAACGCCTCTGCGAAAGCCTTGCCGATCTGGGCCATGATCTTGGCCGATCCTAGGTAATGGTACTCCGCGTTGGAGATGCCTTTCTCGAGAGTCTCCAACTCGCGCTCAGAGAATTCGTCGGCCCGAAGGTTCTCCTGAGCAGCTTTCTGTTCTTCGCGGCTAAGCTTCTTATCGATTTGGAGCTCCTTCAGCTTCTGTTTGACGGTGGCTTCTCGGGCTCGAAGGGTGGTCAATTCCATGTCCCAATAGTTCTCAGTTAGGACAGTGACAACGTTGCCTTTGAACTCTGGCAGGCTGGCGGGAGCTGCCATGGCATCACGAAAGTTCTGATGGACTCCCGCGTAGCGTTTCTGGTCAGGCAAGTAATTGTCGACGGGCCCGCCAGCACCCATCACGCCTATAACGAAGGGAAGCTTGGGAGCCGAGAGATCTTTGCGCACGTCACGGATGAAGTGTGTGAGGGCTTTGCTATAGTTGTCGTAGCCACCTTTCTGATCGCGCGTGGTATAGACGCCGCGATCGACCATGTCGTTCCACCCTTGAAACCAGACGAACCCCGCCAACTCGTAGCCCTGTTTGGGATCATAATGAGGAACCACCTTCTTGATATCCGCCAGAACCTTCTTCGCGTGGTCGATGGTGAGTCGGTAAAAGTGCCCCGTGGCCTTCACGCGTTCGGCTTTGATGCCGTCGATGTCTTTGCCTTGCTTCTTGAGGCCTTCGAGTTGGGTTTCATTGAAGATATAAGGCCCCGCACTAGGAGGACGGAAATCCGTGTGCAGACTTTTGCCACCCCAAGCGGTCTTGATGATGAGGATGGGTTCATCTAACATCTTCTGCATTTGGAAGCCAAAGGTCAGTTCAGGGCCTATCTTGTTCTCATCGGCACCGAACCCCGTGGTCAGTTGTCCCTGTTTCTCACCGCCGTTTGAAAGATACGAAACCCACACATCCTCACTCACGCGCGGCTTGCCATCCTTCCCCTGGACCTCTTTCAGAAGAGGCGCCGTCTTTAGGTCCATGCCGATGTGCTCCAAGGTCCTAACATGTGCGTGGCCCTGCATGTTCGACTGGCCGACGAGAAGGAAGACCTTCAGGGGCTTCTTGTCGGCAGCAGAGAGGTTGCCGCAAATTCCGAGCACGCTGACGAGGATCAGAGGGCGCAACCAGTAGGAGAATTGATGGTGGTTTTTCATTTCGATAGATCAATGGATTGTTTCCGATAAGGGGAAAAGATACAAGAAGCGAACGCTTCCAACCACCGAACCTCAGATCGTTGTTTGAAGACTAACAAAGGAAACCACTTCGAACGCTTTCCCTGAGAAGTCTTCGATGTAGTATCCTCTTCGAGCCGAGGACCTCTCCAAAGAGATTCGCTGTTTCGCTCTTTTTGATTGCTCCCCCGGCGATTGGCTTTGCTCTCAGCAGCACGTGCTTTCTCGCCGACGAGCGCTGACTTTGCTTTTCCCTCGTCGGAGTGGGATTTCGACACGGCCGTAGATCGTCCATGAACCGAATCAACACGAACAGTCGACCATCAGGTTTAGAGGAAGGAACCGGGTTGCCATCTAACGTTTGCCAAGTGAGGAAAAGGCAGTGTGTCGAAGTAATGGTGCAGTGAGATAGCCTATGAGTATGTAGGGCTACACTACTTTCAAGATCACAAAGACAACTTATGAGGAATCGGTCCCTGGGCAACGCGCATATTCAAGACGGGGATGGCTTAGCGCTTCAGCTTTCGATCGTAGAACTGCACGCCTTTGGGTGGTCGCAGTGGCATCGTCAGTCCACCGGAGGCAGCCATTTCAGTGAAGAGCTGTTCTCGCATCGTTGTGATCTGCTTTTGATAGGCTGGAACGTCGATGAGATTGTGGCGTTCGTGAGGGTCCGTCTCCAAATCATAGAACCCGTTCCGGTCCCAAACGCCGTGGTAGTAGATGTACTTGTAGCGATCTCCACGAATGGCCAAAGTCGTGGGTTGGGCCGGAAAGTTCCATTCCCAATGATACTCGTAAAGAATGTGATCGCGCCAATTGGCTTCCTCCTTGCCCTCTAACAGAGACCAGAAGGATCGACCATCCATCTTGGGCGCTTTCGGTAATGGAACACCCGCGTATGTCAGCAGCGTCGGGGCGATATCGATATTCTGTACCATTTGAGGAACTCTCGTGCCTGGGGCGATCAGACCAGGCGCGCGCGCTAACATCGGCACACGCATGGAGACTTCAAAGGCATCCCGCTTGTCGTAGAAGCCATGCTCCCCCAAGGCAAAGCCGTTGTCTCCCATGTAGAAGGTCAACGTGGTGTCCTTGAATGGGCTGCGATCAATCTCGTCCAGCACCTTGCCCACGTTCTCGTCCAAACCATGCACGGTCTCGCAGAATCGCCAATAGAGATCATCGAAGGAAGGCACGGGATCCTTATCAAAGGCACCCGTTTCCATATGATCGATGCCGTGGATCCCATAGCGACGCTCCTTCAGCCAGTTAGGCTGCGTTCGGTAGTTCTCTTCCGTGAACGCCATGGTCTCCGGATAAGGAATGGGCATGTCCTGATACCGTCCATGATGACGAGGCGCCGGCGTGAAGGGATAGTGCACCGCTTTGAATGACAGGAAGAGAAGAAAGGGCTTGTTAGGATCGCGACCAGTTTTGAGCCATTGCAATGCTTGATCTGCTAGGATATCGGTCGTGTAGCCTTGAAAGGTCTCACGCTTGCCATTGATGTTCAGTTCAGGATTGAAGTAAGTTCCCTGTCCTTTGAAGCTCGCCCAGTGATCAAAGCCTTTGCGCGGTTCATCGTTCTCATGCCCCATGTGCCATTTGCCAATGAACGCCGTCTCGTAGCCCGCTTCTTGCAGATACTCTGGGAAAAACCGTGTCCCCTCTTCGACCGGTCGCTGATTGTCGACCACACGGTGGTGATGCATGTACTGTCCTGTTAGGATCGAGGCGCGACTCGGAGAGCACAACGAAGTGCTGACAAAGGCGTTGGCAAGATGCCCCCCCTCTTTCGCCAAGCGATCGAAGTGCGGTGTCTCCAGAAACTCGGGTGCGTCATCCATGAACCCCATGAAGTCATAGCGATGATCGTCACTGAGGATCATTACGATGTTTCGCTGCGGCGAATCCTGAGACCACGACTGGGGCAGACCAATTATCAGGAGGAGAATGGGGATCAGGCATTTCATGCCCCCATTATTTCACACTTTGGCGCTACTAGCAAAGACCACTAAACTTATATGCGTGGCCTTCAAGGAGGCTCCATAGAAGATGCCGACATATTCCGTCTGATTCTCTTCATCCTTGCCGCAAGCATGCTCGCGAGCCCCGCGCAACTCCGTGTCGGTGTTGGCAAACGAATCGTGACGCCCGATCCCTTGCTGCCATCGGCCCGGGTCGGCTCACAACCACGAAGTTAGGCGATCTCTACGCACACGCCATGGTCATCGAGCGTGGACACACCCGCGTGGCTATCGTTGCTGTAGATTTCCTTGGGTTTCCTTCGGTGCTTGGAGACAAAGTGCGTGCTTTGGTGGCTGACATTCCGGAGAACCACATCTTGATTGGTGCGAGTCACACGCACAGCGCCCCCGATTGCTATGGGGTTCCGGGTGAAGATGGTAAGTCAGGATGCGACTTGCAGTACCTCGATCGGGTCTGCGCTCTGATAGCGAAAGCCTTGCTAGAGGCGCTGGATTCACTGGCACCTGCGACGCTCAAGATCGGTACCGGCGAGGCGAAGGGAAAGATCGCCTTCAACTACTACGCCGACGAGCTCTATGACCCACGTTGCAGTGTGATTCAGGCCATTGGTATCAATGATAATATCATTGGCATATTGGTGAATTACGCCATCCATCCTGAGGTCCTTGGCCCAAAGCAAGGCGTGGTCAATCCTGACTTGATCGGACCACTGAGAGATCGCATTGAGACCGAAACGCAGGGCATGGCGATGTTCATCAATGGACCACAGGGCGGCATGGTCACCGCTGATGTGCGTCGACCCGATGGCGCGCACGAGCAGACTTGGGAGGAGTGTCAGCGCATCGGCGATCTGTTAGTCCGTGAAGCCCTGCGCATTGTGAGCCAAGCACGTATCCAGAAAGATCCCATCCTGCGTTGCCACACCCGTGATGTTCGTTTTCCCATTGACACTCCCCTCTGCTGAAGCAAGTCATTCAAGTGTCGCCCTTGAAGCATGCCATCAGGGAAGACGGAAGCGTGACGGCTCAGGTGAATCTGATCGAATTGGGCAATGCCCGTATTCTCACCATCCCAGGCGAAGCCTTGCCCCACATGGGCTACTACTTGAAACGCAAGCTTGGCGGCGAACATCAGCTTCTCTTTGGCCTTACCAATGATGCTTTCGGATACATCCTGACAAAGGTCGATTGGAATAGCTTCAAACGCTATGACTACATTTCGCGCACCTGCCTTGGTGAGCAAACAGGAGAGATCTTCATGCGTGAAGCCCTCCAGATGGCGGCGGATCTGCCAAAGTAGATTGTGATGGCGATGAATCCGGGGACCGTGAACCGATGCGAACAGCAGAGGAAATCCGCAAACTATTCTGTGAGTCTCGCATTGGTGGAGATGCCAGTGAGATCAATCTTGTGATGAAGCGGCCCGCGATCAGCGCGTTCTTGGAGCGCGTTGAAGATCGTTCTGAAGAGCACTGACTTTGCGGGGGCTCGAATCTGGTGGCGCTCTGCTAGTGTTCCTTGAGTGTTCGCGGTTGATGATCCATGCCTCTGCAATTAGCTTGGGGCTACGGAAGAAGCATTGCTCCTCATCGACGGCGTTTCACAACAGGCCTCAGGTAGACAGACCTACGACATCATTTCTCCTTCCTCTGGCAATGTCATTGGGCGTGCTGCCGCGGCTGATGCGACTGACGTTCATCGCGCGGTGATCAATGCTCAGGAAACGTTTTTCAGATGGTCTCAAAGGACAGCGTATGAACGCGAGGCCATCGTCCGGCAGGCAACTCAGCATGTCCGAACACGCGCCGAAGAGATTGGGCGCCTCATGGCGCTGGAACAAGGCAAACCTTGGAAGCAATCGACAAGCGAGGTCCTTTCCGCGTGTGATTTGATGGATTTCTACGCGGCGGAAGGACCTCGCATCGAAGGCACGATTCATCCCACGGAGAAGCCTAACTACCACTCGTGGGTCATTCACCAACCCGTGGGGGGCTGTGCGGCAATCACGCCGTGGAACTATCCGGTGGCTTTGTTGAGTTGGAAAATTGGACCAGCTCTCGCGGCCGGTTGCACGGTGGTGGTGAAGCCCACTCCCATCACGTCGCTTTGCGTGAGTGCATTCTGTCTAGCACTCGTCGAGGGTGGTTTGCCTGCAGGCGTGGTCAATGTGATCACGGGTCCCGACGCCGCCCTGGGACAAGCGCTTGTGGAGCATCCTCACATAGCCAAGGTCGCGATGACGGGGTCAACAAAGGTCGGCAAGCGTATCCTTGAGAGCTGTGCCCCCACACTGAAACGCGTTTCAGTGGAGCTTGGTGGTCACTGCCCTGCGATCGTCTGCGCCGATACTGATCTTGATCTGGCGGCACAAGTCATTGCTTACAAGGGCTTTCGCAACGGCGGGCAATCTTGTAGTAGTGTGAATCGCGTGTTCGTCCATGAGTCCGCGCACGATGCCTTGGCCGAACGCTTGGTGGCCCAAGCAGAGGCGATGACCTAACAGATCCCAATGTCGATCTCGGACCATTGACGACGAGAGAAACTCTGACGCATGTAAAAGCCCATGTAGAGAACGCGTTGGGGCTCGATGCCAAGGTCCTTTGCGGTGGGACACGCCCAGTTGGGGAAATCTATCAAAACGGTCATTATTAACTGCCGACAGTTCTCACCGACGCCACGGCAGAGATGAGACTTTGGCAGGAAGAGACCTTCGGCCCTGTGGTACCTTTGACCCGTTTCGAGAATGTGGATGAGGCCGTGACTCGTGCCAATGACTCTCACTACGGCCTGGTCAGCTACGTCTTCACTCAGGACCTTCGGATTGCGCTGCAACTATGTGAAGCGCTTGATCCTGGCACGGTCTGCGTCAATCACGGTGCAGTGAACACAGGTTATGGCCCCTACGAGGGCTGGAAAGACAGTGGCTTCGGGATCGAACTCTCACGGCATGCGATCTTTGAGTATCTCAAGACGAAGCATATCAAGATCGCCTTCTAACACCTTC
>JBLHHN010000011.1:0-40668 GCA_047616785.1 Verrucomicrobiales bacterium | reverse complement strand
CCTTCGAGACTGATTCGAACCTGCCCGCAGCCGAGGTCATACAGCGCAACCGGCGGCGCGCAGGCACGTGCTGAGCTTCCAAAAAAATGGAAAGTTTTCTACACCGTTGGGCCTCGAATGCTCAATGCCCGAACAATCTCTTGGGAAATCATATCATGTCTTGGGGATTCGTCTGTGAAATTCTGGTGAGCTATTTCTGGCAACTCTTCTATCACTCTCACCGGGTCAGTTTGCGCCAGCTCGGCAAATGCTGAAAGAAAGGCATTGTCTCGATCCCGGCTCTTCGGCAGAGTCCAAGCCCATGCTAGGGCTGCCTCGGGATCGTGTTTGGCCCAATTCCTGCCAATCTCCCCAGATGCGGACAACTGCTCAGACATGGCCATATCCGCTTCAAACGACGCTGCTGCGCTAGGGTTTTTCCGTGCTAAGATCCGAATCAACTGCGATTGCGCTGCCGTCGCTTCGTCGCCTTCCAGTTCGCTTGACTGCAGCCAGGCCTCCACTGCTTCCACATCATATTCTGCCCACGTCGCTAAGGCATAGCCTAGCAACTGACCTCGAGCACGAGAATCCAGTGCAAAGTCATCTAAACATTGGATTACCTTTTCCGGAGCGACTTCGGCCCATGCCCACCCGACGGTCGCCCGGTCTTGATCTGAAGAGGCAGGAAGAACCTCCGACAACCATTGGAGAGCGGCGGCTCCATCGGATCTGGCCCATTCTTGTGCCACTGCTCCGATGGCCCACTCTCGAGGTGTGGATGGAACGGCCGGGAGAGCGGCGGCCAAATCCGCAGCTCGCTCTGGGTCATTCCCTGCCAGACGGGCAAAGATATTGCGATGTGTCCGATGACTACCAAATTTGTGTTTCTGTGATAGTTGGAGAGCCAGCTCCGGTTGATCCTCCAGAAGCCGATCGACCAATTGCCCTTCGGCGTCGTTCCGCCAAGCCTGAGGGAAGTCGACGTGTGCAATGGCGGCAGCCGCAGATTCGGGGTCTCGCTCTGCCCACGCGAACACCGCCGCCTGGATCCAGTAGACGCTACCTCCAGAAGCACGCTCTTGCGCATAACGCCAGGCGTCCCCCGGATCTCTAGCAAACCAACGCCTCAGAGCGACTGCAATCAGGGCCCTTGCTTTCGGCGTGACGCCATCTTGAGGAGCACGGGAGAACGCCCGGCTTATCTTCTGAGATCCTCCACCTGTCCGCAGGGAATCAAGAAAGGTCCGAATCTCAGAAATGGACGCCGTCTCCAGGGCCGCCAAGCTGCGTTGCAAATCCCTTGTGTTAATGATAGTATTTCTCTTGATACCAAGTGTAGTAGAGTGCGTTCCAAGGTACTCTGCACCTGTAACTTCTGGGGGCAGCGATACTGCAGGGCGGAAATAACGGTTACCCAACCAACCGATGGCAAGCCCAATGACCGTAGCAAGAAAGAGTCGAGAGATCTTAGTCATGGCATTCATGATGACTTGCCTGGCTGATTGGTCTGCTGACGTGAAAGAAGACGTTCCCAAACCTCTTGTCTGAGCCCAGTTCTAGGAACAACACGTTTGGCTGTCTCTGGATCGTTAGCCAGCCAGTCCCTGGCCATGATCTCAAGCCAGAATTGTTGAGTCTTCTCGGCCTTCGACTCTTGGATCCAGTGAAGCACTGTCTGGTGATTCATCGGGGATTGGTTGCCAAGAAATCCCAAGACACCAGCAACCGCCTCCTGCCGAAGTAAACCTGGCTCCAAAGTCTCGACCAATCCTGCAGCCCGATCAACATCCGCCCAAGCCATATGGCCGGTCAACTCTCGGTAAGCTTCCCCAAACGCCTCTCGCTCCGGGTGCTCGTCGATCCAAGCACGCACCTTCTCCAACTCCGCGACGGTTCGCCTGGAGCTGTGTCCGAGGATGGCGGTCACGGCCCTAGACTGTGTCTCGGCGGGCGATCCCTCAATCTCTGACAGAGCCTCAATTGCGGCGTCAGCGTTCGTTTCTCCAAGGCGGCCAAACAATTGGAGCACGGCACTGTCTCTCGCGACCGGATCGAGGCTCTTGGCCCACGGTAGAGCCGCGACAGGGTCCGCCACTTCTTTGGCGTAGAAAGATGCTAGGACAGAACGCGTCTGGGGGTCTTGAGCCTCAAGGATGAACTCGGCCATGCCTTTGGGATCTTCGCGAATCCAGCGCTGGGATAGCGGATATGTCAGTTGGTGCCTCCTCCCAGACGAATTGAAGGTGGAGGCAAATTCAAAGGCTTCGGCGAAGCTCTCATTGGCCAGCCCCATCGCGACGGCCTTGACCACCGCCTCTAGCGACTCTTTTCCACCAACCACGCCCCCAGCGCTTCCCTGCGATACATAAATCCAATTCGGTCCCGTATCCGTCAGATCACCTCCAAGCTGGTCGATGGCAGCCCGTGCACGCGGGACGTCGGTCTTGGAGAACGCCACGGCAAGGCCAATCCATGCGGCTCGTTTCATGGCGGCGTCATTGACAGAACCGGCCCAGGCCTCAGCCTCCTCAGGGGCATGCTTGGCCCACGCCATTCCCGCCTGACGCGTCATCTGCAATCGACCGAAACCAGGCTTGAACTTCAGGATGGCTTTCCATGCCTCCTCCCGGTCGGACTCCAACCAAGAACCAACGATGGATTCCATCAGATTCGGTCTGACATTATCTAATTCCTGCATCCGTGCGAGCGCCTGTTCTGGATCCGTGCGCGCAATGTGACCCAATACTGCCTTGAGAGACTCCTCTTGCGCTACGGGGTCCATCAATTCGGCGGCCCCTTGCAAAGCCTGGTCAGCGTCCCGTTTGGCCAGCGCAGTGTAGAGTTCTTTCCAAGAGACGACTGCGTTGGCCTCTTCTGGCGTTAGGCTGTTCACCCAACGTTCGGCCAGCAAAGGATCCTGTTTCTGAATGCCCTTAATGACGGATCCCGCAAGCTTCAGAGAGCGTTCTCTGGCAGCGGTCCAGGCGCTTTCCGCATCCACCTGCGACCACCACAAGAAGAGATTCTCATCTCTCAAGGCACCCGTTAGGTGGTTGTCAACTCCCCGCCAGCGCTCGGCAAGTGTTAAGGTGCTCAGTGGATCAAGCGCGAAGCCACGATGGCAATAGAGTGAGAGAAAGAGTTCAAAGGAGGACTCCCGAGCGTAGCGGCTGATATTTGGTTCGATCGCCTCAGCCATCTTCGTCATCGCTTCGTGGTCCGCCGCGTCGAGCCACGGGATGAGAAGCGAGATCCGCTCGGTCCCGTGGGCCGCTAAGATCGTTTCAATTGAGGGAACCTGTCCCTCGGGCACGGTCGGCGAGGCCGTGCGAGCACCAAGCACACTTGCACTTGGTCGCTCATGGGAGCTTGTTAGGATGGCATTCTTGCGCCGTCCCCAACCTTGCGTGATGGGGATGAGGGTTGCCAGCCCTGCGACCAAGACGATCCCTAACGAAGACCCAAGAAACGATCCAAAAGAACTGGCTAAGGCAAGCCCGGGACCGCCGGCCAGATTTGCCACGCGCCCTTCGATGGCATCGACCAAACCCACAGGCGAGTTCATACTCAATACTTCGTTCACGCTAACTCCCAAAGTCGTCGTGGAAACAGTGAGGCCCTTGCGGCAAAGCAAGCGCTCAAGCTTCTCCAACGCCCGCCTCCCATGTTTGCGGGTCGCGGCTTCCTTCCGGGTCTGGCGAAGGGCGATCTCACGGTAGGTTAGGCCTTCGTAGAACTTTGCTAGTATGACTTCACGGTCCTTAGGCGAGAGTTCGTGCAGTGCTTCATCAATGATCTCGGAAATCTCTTTAAGGTGTAGGGATTCCCTATCGGCGTGTTTGACGGACAACTCCCGTTCCAACTGCTGATGTTTTACCGCATCTCGGCGGCGATCACGTAGCAAGTGTGCCGACTCCAAAACCGCACTACGATGCAACCACCCAGCGACCTTCCCTGGATACTTGAGCGAACGTGCTTTCCGTGCGAGCTGCACAAACACAATTTGGGCTACTTCTTCCGCCAGCGCATGCTCCGTAGTCCGGCGTAGGGCGACCCCATAGACCATTCCAGCGTGACGCTCAACGAGTGCCCGGAAGGCTTCTTGGTCATGCGTGCCCAAATAGCGCCTCATCAGTTCATGGTCGTGCATGTCTATATACTACCCGGCGGCTCCAGAGTGTGACATCGAATTGTCCCAATTTGTAATCATCTCATTGAATGACGCCAGAGGTGGGAACCTAAGTCCGCTAGACCAAGCCGCCATTTCGAAGATGCCGCATCTCTGAGGACAGGCTGGCCCACGGATTGGTGGTGTAGGGCCTGCGCCTCCTCGCGCGGGCAGAACGAGATTTGTAATTATTGAAAATTATGCGGCTTTAATCGGCGGATTCGAGTTTGAGCGACAGTCTCTTGTTGAACACGCCAATATCTCATGCCCACGACCGACCAAGAACTCCTCTGTCGCTTCGCTAAATCTGGTGACGAGGGAGCATTTGCGGACTTCGTAAAGCGCCATCTCAACCTCGTTTATAACGTGACTCGACGTCGCGTGGACAATCACCATTTGGCCGAAGAAGTTTGTCAGGAAGTGTTCCGAGCAGTGGCCAGAAAGGCGCTTCAACTGAGCCGTCATCCAGCCATCAACGCCTGGCTCTTTCGTGCCTCCGTCCTCGAATGCCTGAGACGAAATCGTGCATCCGCTCGACGGGAACGGCGACAGCAAATGATTGAGCAACATCTTAGCCTCATGAACGAACTTGAAACCGTTGGCGACAACGAAATTTCTGAAGAGGCGCTGCGGACTTTGGACGATTGTGTGGACGCTCTGAAATCGACAGACCGCGAACTCATCCTGCGCCGCTTTTATCGCCGCGAATCGTTCAAAGACATTGGCGAGGATTTGGGCATCTCGGAAAACGCTAGTCAGAAGCGGACAGTGAGGATCTTGCGGAAACTTGAGCGGCTCATGACTCGGCAAGGCGCCGTTCTGACTGCCGCTGTGTTAGCTTCCCACCTCAGCGCTAGTTCATCGAAAGCCGCTCCCGCAGACTTGGCGGCCTCCGTGACGCGAGAGGCTCTCGCCATCTCCATGAGTGGTTCGAGCACTTTCGGCGGCGTCGGCCTTTGGCTGGTCGCGCATTTTAAGTCAGCCACAATCGCCATTCTGGCAGGGTTCTCCCTCCCCATCGGGGCCGCATGGGTTTCCTCAGGCGCTTCCGATCCGGAGGTTCTCGCGATCCCGTCGCAATCACTTGAATCCACGCCTAACCAGAATGATGCTCTCGCCACCGATGCTTTCTTTGGTGATGTGATCGATCCGGCGGAGCGCATGCGCCGCATACTTGATCTGGAGGACAAAGATCAAAGGCTTCTTGAAATAGGCTTCTTGGTGAGGAATCTGAAACCGGAAGATCTCCCAGCCGCCTTGGCGGTGCTGGCCGAGCGGGAACCGGAGGACGTGAATCACCTTGGGGCGTTTCTCGAAAGCTGGGCGGCCTTGGATGCGGAGGCGAGCTTGGCGTTCGTCGATTCACGACTGCCTGCGTATCGCGAGCGTTATATGAAACCGCTCATGCGCGGTTGGGTCGGAGCCAATCCTGACGGGGCCTGGCGATACGTGTCCACGTTGGAAGACGATCAAGTTTCTGAGTATCCCATGAGCACGCTTGATCTCTGGCTCCAGGAAATGAGTCTAACAGACCCTCTGAAGGGGATGCGCCTACTCACGAGCGCACCTGATAAGCTACAGGCCCATCACTTCACGCAGATCTTCGCCAACTGGCCAGATATAGAGTTAGGCCCCGCGCTATCGGCTATCGATAGCATTGACAATGAAGACTGGGCGCTTCTAGCCGTCAATGCTCTGTCACAATCTGAAAAGATCACCGTTGATCGAACTTTCATTGAAGAGTTGGGACGCGTACTTCCCACCGCCTTGGTGGACCGAGCTAAGGGAAAGCTGTTGGCGAAATGGCTCGTCGCCGAACCCGCGGGAGCGATTGATTACGTGAAGGGGATCACCGATCCCGTTGCTCGTGAAGGCTTCACTAAGAGCATGCTCAGTCCCGGAGGGGTCAGTGAGAATCATCGCGAGGTCTTCGACTTCATTCGTGAGATACTTCCCGAATCTCTGGACTCATTTGTTCAGTATCGCTTCCAGTCATGGCTCATTCGGGATGGCGAGGGGGCCGTGGAGGTTTTTCGAACACTTGACTCAAAGCAGCAAGGGCTTACCGCCAAGTATGTCGGAGCATACTGCGCCCAGCGGACCCAAGGCTCTTCTGCGTATGAGTTAGGATTGACCCTGACGGACTCCGAGAGCCGCCAATCCTTTTTCAGTGCCTATGTCGACACTCTTGCGCAAAGCGATTTCCCTGGTGCCCTTGCGATGCTTGAGCGGGTCGATGATGAGGGGATTATACGGAAATCTTTTCCGGAGATCGCCAAGGCCTACACGAGAGTAGATCCTGAAGCCGCTCTCCCTTGGGTCATGGAGAACGCACCAAGCGAGAAGCTGGCAGAAATCGTTGGCGATACGGTGCAAAGCTGGGCGAAGCGCGATCAACCGGGGGCAGTCGCTTGGTTTGAGAACCAAAGTGATCCCGGCCTGAGAGACGTCGCTTCTGCGGCCATCAGTAAGGCTTCGCTCGATTACCCGGAAACGGCAGCGACCTGGGCTTTGGTCATTGATGATCCCGAACAACGCGCAAAGGCGCTGTCGGACGTCGCAAACCGTTGGGTCGAGCGCGATGTCTCGGCGTTTCACGATTGGTTTCATCAACAACCTGAATCCGTTAGGCAAAGCCTCTTGGGCAATCACCCAAAATGGGTAGGAATCATCACCAACTGAATCTGATGCGCTGCCTCGACCTCATGATCCTTTCCGGGTTCGCATTGCTAGGGTTTTCGTTAGGCCATGTCTATCTCGCCTTGAGAAAGGATGCAAATGCAACGAAAGAGCCTGCTTCTGTCATCTCGGCGAGGCCGATGCTAACCGACTCGCTTAGAACAGGCAGAGCCCCCGAATCGTCTCGCGATCGTGCATTGACGGCGGCGCGTGAGGCCTATCATTTGCCTGAAGGCGAGATTGAAACGTCCATCACGCTCTACGCGGAGAATGGTTGGTGGGACGGTCTTGTCGTGCTCTTTCGCCGTTGGGCAAAGCAGGATCCCGAGGCTGCTTTTGAAAAAGCGTTTGCGATTGAGTGGGCCAGCTCTCTCAGCGAGAGGCGCTACGGTCAGAATACGATGTCAATGCGTACGGATTTTCAAAGACAGGTTGCCATTCGCTCGATCACAGAGGCTTGGTTCGCCAAGAATCCTGAAAGAGCAATGCGCGCTCTCCTTGAGGCTGCTCACGAAAAGCCTAACGACGTTCCACTCGAACAGGCGATCGATCTATACGCGGACCACGATCCCGCCGCAGCTTATCAGATTGCGCAGGAGCATCTCCAACTCAAGGGACCGCTGGAGATCTACAACCACCACTATGGAGGTTCTGGTGAGTCGTTCGCCTCTGACTTTTTCACCAAGTGGGCGCGACGCGATCCGTCGGAAGCTGCTGCCCACGCGCTTGACTACGAAGATCGCAGCATTCGCGCGGGAGCGCAGGCGGGGGTCTTCAAAGGCTGGTTAGAAACGGACTCTGACGCCGCGCAAGCATGGGTGGACCAACTCGACGCCAGCCAGCCACTGAAGTCGATTCAAGCAGAGCAGGTGAAACACCTCGCCCTGACCGATCCCCTGCGCGCCATGGCGGAGAGTCCCCAATCAACAAAGGCTCTCATCCGTGATCTGGTGGAACGAGATGGGTCAGCAGTGCTTCAACTCGTAGAGAAGGTCGAACAACCTGAAGTTCGGCGGATGCTGAGCGTTTACGGAACGGAATTGCTTGCTGATCGAATGTTAGGATCCGAGCTTGGCGAGGCGGTTCTACGCCTGCCCAAAGATGTTCAAACCGGGGCCTTGCGCATGCTGGCGGCCCACTGGTACGAGGACGAACCTGAGGCCGCGCATGCTTTTGTGGGAAAAATCAATGACCCCGTTCTACGGCGTTACTATCTGGCACACTTGCAGGAAAAGTGATCACGCGGTCTCATGTTACTACTGCCGCAGAGGGTTCCGCAGGGGTGGGCTGAGCCTTGGGCTTGGGCTTGGGCGATTCATGAGCCCGGAGTCGTTCGGCGGAGGATTTCATGAGAGCATACATCTCGTCCAATCGCTTGGGCGGCGTCTCCAATGCTTGCGTGCTCATGAGCGAGGCCAGCGAGTCCTTGTGATAGGGATCGAAGCCATGCATGCCTTTGAGAGACGTTTCCCCCATGAAGCTCGGACAGAGTAAGACGCCTGGGTCTAAAAGGAAGAAAAGTTCGCCATAGAGATCATTCTCAAAGTCGCATCCGTAATCTTTAAGCGCCGCTTCATCTAGAACGCGTCCGCGTGTCTCCTTGGACAGCACGCCTTCGATCGCTGTTCTAGCATCATCGTTGAAGAGCCAGAAACGCGCCATGGTGGAGTCATACATGGCGGCGAAGTCTTTGCCGAATGTCAGACCGAGAGCATTGATTTGACTGATAAGATCACAATTATCGATCGTGTCGGTCATGCCGTGATCGGAGAAGATGGTGAACTCGACGTCCTCGTAATGCTCGGCCACGAGATCGAGCGTCTTCTGCAGCCGCGTTTCGTAACCGGTGACATTCTTGTCCACTTCGGGTCCGGTGGAACCATGTTCGTGAATCACCGCATCGATATCTCCGAGAAAGAGGTAGGCGAACTCGATCTTGCGCGCGGGGATCTCTTTCTCCAATTCCCGGATTCGGGTTTCTTCTGGCAGACGCCAATTCGAGCTGTGATAGGGGATGCCCATCTTTTCCAGATGCTCAAAGATGATGGGCGCGCCGCTGTTGATTCCGCCTGGCTTGTAGATGTCACGTTTCTCCGTGTGATCGAAGAGGGGCAGATGCTTGAACGGCATGTTGTAGATCTGGAAGTAGCCGGTGAATCCGTAGAACTTGCAGATGAATCGGCTCATCAGTTGCCGCACGCGGCCGCGTCGTGTGAGGAATTTCGGCAGGAGACCGAAGATCTTACAGATGGCGAAATGGGAGTCCTTCGGGTTGTAGCGGAAGAAACAGAAATGCCCGTGATCACGTGGCATGAGTCCCGTGAGGATGGTGGGATCACATAAAGAGCTGTAGCCAAAGATTGTGCCGAGGGGCGCCTTCGTCTTGATCCGATCCTCTATGAACGGCCGCTCTCGGATGACCTCCCAGCCAAGCGCGTCGATAAAGATGTAGAGGACGAGTTTCTTCTTCTTAGGTATTACAAGCGTGGGACTGTCACAAACTATAACGCATCATTCGCCTGAAGCTTCATGTCGCAATGGAAAATAATAATATTATGGAGGATTCGTGAAATTGTGAAAATTGAAGAGCCGGCGATCCAGCTTGCTGGTTGGGCTCTCGGAAATGGGATAACAGCCATTTCAGTCTTGCCTCGCCTCAGGATCGCGAGAAGATTCAGTAATGAGACTCGCTATCGCAATTCTCCTCGCTCTCTTCGCTGGAACCTTTGATTCGAATGGCGAGAAACAGGCGAAGTACCATACGATCTACTGGAAGAATCGGCTGGGCGGGATTGCCTACGAGGCGAAGTATGAGGTCACGTTCGTAGGGAGATTCCCCATGTTGAAGCTGGTCGAGAGCTACCGTCACGGGCCCTTTGCCTACAAATGCATGGCCCCGGAATCGATCAATCACGGCAATGGGATCTATATCCGGAACTATCTGCGTCAGCCGACGCTTTGTTATGTGCCCACGGGTTACAAGGTCTGCCTTCAGCCAGCCTTTGTGAAGCAAGGTCCGGTCAATGTCCTGCCCTACCTCTATCTTGGAGAGAATGGGCCGTGCAAGACGGAGCAGCCTTTCCTCTTTGATCTTGTCTTCTATCGCCCTGCGACGTTGATTCCGGCTCGCCTCTGACTTGGAATCCGAGGTCGACGCTGTCTGATCTTTGTGCCAAAGCTGGGGACGCTTCCAGCTCATGCCTCGCCCCTGTCATTCTCGATTACTCATCCTGTCACTATCCTTGTGTGGGGTGGTGCACGCGCAAGAGGGAGATCCCACGGCGCTTGCTTTGGAAACGATGCGCCAATGGCTCGAGACGGAGCAGCTCATTTCTGAAGAGAAGTCTGCTTGGGAAGTGGAGAAATCTCATATGCAGGACTTGCTCAAGTTGTATGGGCAAGAGATCACGTCGTCGCGAGCTCTGGTCGGTAAGGCGGGTGGCGTGGAAACGGAGTCTGTCGACAAACGGGCGGCGCTGGTGAATGAGGAGGTGCAGCTTCAACAGGCTGCAGCGCGCGTGGCGCGTTTGTTAGGACAAGTCGAGAGATCACTGCTCCAAATGGTCACGGCGCTTCCTTCACCTTTGAAAGAGAGCATTGCTAGTGAGACGGAGAGGCTCAGTCAGCGCGATGGAGGGCGACGTGCTCAGGAACGGTTGCGCGATGTGCTCAGTGTTCTCTCCGCGGCGGACAAGTTTCAAAAGACGATTCATTTGGATCGAGAGATCCGCACGGTCGAGGGTGGTATGGAGGTCGAAGTTAGGGTGCTTTATCTAGGGCTGGGGCGTGCTTTCTACGCCGATGAAAGTGGTGCTCACGCGGGAATCGGTCTACCATCTCGGAAAGGCTGGGTCTGGCAGAGTCGCCCAGAGCTCGCATCCACGGTTGCCGAGGCTGTGGAGATATTGGAGACGAATCCGGAGAAAGCTCGATTCTTGGACTTTCCATTTCAGGTGAACACGTTAGAGGCGCAACCGTGAGGACTCTCATTCTCCTTATATTTCTGGGGTTGCTCCCGGCGTCCGGACAGCGCTCGTTCGAATCTGCGGTCGCTTCCGCAGAGAAAGATCTGGATCAGTCTCTGAAACGACTGGCCACGCAGCAAGCGGCTATTGCCAAGGATAAAGTCCCTCTGGCTGCCGAGCTACGCGGGGTCGAAACGGAGGTGCGCAAGCATCGGCGGGAAGCAGAGATGGCGCGTCGCACCCGTGACAGCCATGTCTATGATCTGAACGCGCTAGAACGTCGGGTGGCGCTTTGGCGAGATGAGCACACCTACATGCGCCAATTGCTTGGCGGCTACGCCGAGCAATGGGAGGCCGGGATGGCCTTGCCTGAACTCTCGCACTATGAGAATGTATTGAAATCTGCCAGGAACTCTGAGCCAGCGTCTCCGGTCGAGGCGATCGAGGCTCAGTTGGGCATGGTGAAGGCGAGTATTGAGCGTTTGGAGAACTTGTTAGGTGGTCAGAGGTTTCCAGGAAAAGTCTTGGTCGAGAAAGGGGCTATCATTGAGGGCGAGCACGTGTTGTTTGGTCCGATCGCGTTGTTCGGATCTGAGGAAGTGGCAGGGCTCACGATCTCGGATCGCAGCTTGCAGCCTAAACTACGCCCGTGGAGTGGGAAGGAGGCGCAGGCAGTGCGTGCGCTCTTGAAAGGGGACGAAGGCGCGATCCCTATCGATGTCACGCAAGGTACCGCGACCGCGCTGGCGGAGAGTCGTGACAGTCTTTGGGCGCACATTCGCAAGGGCGGTTTCTGGATCGTGCCGATACTCTTGTTAGCTTTGATCGCCATGGTGATGGCAGTGATCCGCTGGCGTGAACTGGTCCAGATCAAGCAACCGCCGCCAGGATTGGTGCATCAGATCCTGATCGCGCTGCAAGATGGGGAGAAGGAAAAGGCGCGCTCATTGGCCGCATCGGCAGAGCATCCAGTGAGTGGCCTGTTAGTCGCTGCCGTGGAGCATGCGCACGAGTCGCGGGAGCTTCTTGAAGAGATCATTTATGAGAGCTGGCTCGAAGCGCAGCCTCCCCTTCAGCGTTACTTGTCTTTCATCTCGGTGACCGCAGCGACCGCTCCTCTGCTAGGACTGCTGGGCACGGTCACGGGCATGATCACGACGTTTGGGCTGATCAATGTGTTTGGCACGGGCGATGCGAAGAACCTATCGGGTGGGATTTCGGAAGCGCTGATCACGACGGAGTTTGGGTTGGTCGTGGCCATCCCGGCATTGCTCATGCACGCCTACCTGAATCGCAAAGTGCAAGGGATCATCACAACGATGGAGCAGTTTGGCATGGCTTTTCTGAATGGCCTGCCCAAGGCCCAAGGCCAATGACGTCATGGGGAAGGTGATCAATGAGCAGGTGACGCAGGGTGGCTGGCTTTTGTTAGCGCTGGGAGTGCTGGCTTTGATCATTTATTACACCATCTTCTACCTCGTCTTACACTTACGGGCGCATGTCGGATTTGATTTGAGTAAGGATGTGTGGCGCGAGATGGTGGAGAAGCCTGAGAGCGCTTCTCCCACGCTTCAGACGGCCTTGGGCTATGGCAATGATGTTGAACGAGCAGGGATCACCTCGCGCATGGAGGAGGTGAGGATGGAACATCTCGCCGTGGTGGATCGTCGATTGCCGTTTCTCTTTATTCTCATCAGCGCTGCGCCACTCGTGGGCTTGTTAGGAACGGTGGCGGGCATGCTCACGACATTCCAAGGCCTTGGTGGATTGATGGCTTCTCCGTTAGATACCATTTCCAAAGGCATCTCACAGGCACTGGTCACCACTCAAGCCGGGTTGATCATCGCCATTCCGGCCTACGTCGCTGGGGCATTGATTCGCGGCAAGCGTGATCGACTGGAAGCTTCACTAACCCAGCTTGAAAGCGCCCTGCGAGCGAGCGATGGTACGCAGACATGACGCTAGCGGAGAAACAGAAGCAGTGGATCGAGGACTACGGATTGATCGAGAATGCGCACGAACGTCTGACGGCGCTGGTGGATCGGTCCCGGCGGATGGCGCCGTTGGATGAATCTCTGCGGACCGAAGATCGCCGGGTGACTGGCTGTGTTTCTGCGGTTTGGGTCCATGGGACGATCGAGGATGAAAACTGTCACTTTCACATGGCTTCGGATTCTGCGATGGTGGGCGGCTTGGTCGGGCTGCTCTGCAGTTTGTATTCAGGGCATCCACCGGGCGAGGTGGCTGCGACTGAGCCTTCGATTCTTGAAGCCTTGCAACTTGCACGGCAGATATCACCGACACGGATGAATGGACTCGCTCATGTGCGTCAAGTGATCAAAGCGTTCGCGGAGAGACACGCATGATCGATGTGCACTGCCATCTTCAGGATGAACGTTTGTCAGGCGATGTGGAATCGATCTTGGAAACGTGTCGAGCAGAGGGCATCGAGCGCTTGATCGTCAATGGCACGCGTCCGGCAGATTGGCCTGTGGTGGCTGAACTTGCGGAGCGCTTTTCGGATCAGGTGCGGGCGAGTTATGGGTTGCACCCCTGGTATGTCGGTGAGGTTTCTTCAGGTTGGGCCGATGCTTTGGAAGGTTATCTCGATGGTGGTGCGATTGGGGTGGGGGAGATTGGCTTGGACAAATGGACGCGTGACCATGACTTGCCGAAACAGAAAGAGGCTTTTGTCAGTCAGCTGCGCATGGCGATGAGACGCGAACTTCCGGTGACGATCCATTGTCTGCGCGCGTGGGGACATCTCTTGGAAATATTGCAATCGGAGTCTGTTCTGCCTCAGGGATTCCTGCTGCATTCATACGGTGGCCCGGCAGAGATGGTCGATGCGTTTGTGGCTTTGGGAGGCTATTTTTCCATCTCTGGCTATTTCTTCCATGCACGGAAACAGGCGCAGCTCGAGACGTTCCTTTCTCGGGTGCCACCGAATCGGGTGCTTATCGAGACCGACGCGCCGGACATGGGCTTGCCTGAGGGCGGTGAAGCATTTGGCGATTCTTCGGCCAATCATCCAGCCAATCTCACCGTCGTCAAGGCGCGCCTGGCCGCTTTGCTAGAGGTGTCTGGCGAGAGCTTCGACGATAACGCACGGCGCTTGTTTCGGGGGGTGAACTAGCGCTGGCGCTCTCAGAGTTCGTGCCTATACTCGCGTCATCATGATGGTGCATAATGTCTATTTCTGGTTGAAAGAAGAAGCGAAAGCTCAGAGCGAAACCTTTGAAACGGCTCTTGCTGAATTGGTCAAGATTTCAGAGATCCAAGAGGCAAAGTTTGGGAAACCCGCGACCACCGTAGAGCGTCCAGTGACCGATCATTCCTACAGCTATAGTCTCATCCTGACATTTGCCACACAAGCCGATCATGATGTCTACCAAGATCATACCGATCACCACGTCTTTGTGAATCAGTGTAAGGACATGTGGGAGAAAGTCGTCGTCTACGATTCCGAAATCATTGGCTGAGGTCGGAGAAAGCTTGCTCGTTCTGGCGTTTGCGCGGAGGAATCGACGATAGAGTGTGGATAGGGGTGATTTGCTGGAATTAATCGAATAAGGCCGAGCCTTATCATTTGTTTGTCATCTTTGTCACTGTAAGAAGGATGATGGACTCCCATCCATCATTACCCGATTCTCAAAAGCCTGCAGAGGCGTCTGACAGGCAGTATCGTTCTCGAATCAAGAGGTTGGATGACTCTGAGGACTATAAGCATCGGCGGCAATCCAAGCATCGCGCCGAGGTGGTGCTAGTGAAGAAGGCTATCAAGTATCTTGAAAAGGGAAAAGTCTTGGATGCTCCATGTGGTAATGGGCGGATGGCGGTGCTGCTTGCTGAGGCCGGATTTCAAGTCACCGGAGTCGACTTGTCGGATGCGACTTTAGCGGTGTCTCGTGAGGTACTCGCGAGTCGTAGTCTAGACGGGACGATTCTTAAACAGGACTTGGAGGTTTTGGAATTCGGCGACAATGAGTTTGAAGGCACGCTTTGCTTTCGTTTCTTCCATCATTTGCCCAATGACGAAGTCAAAGCACGGGTCATCGGGGAACTCTGCAGAGTAACACGGAAGACGTTTCTCATCTCCTACATGAGCCCCTGGTCTCCCACGATGATCAAGCGGCGGGTGCGTCACGCTCTAGGTGGAAAGAAATCAGTACAACATGCGACTAAACTGATGGATTTAAAGGCATTGATAGAGCCTCGCGGATTTGAGTTTCGTCAGGATCTTGCTCAAAGCCGCTGGTTCCATTCACTTCATCTGGCCTGCTTCACGGCCAAGGGAGGGTGAGGCGCTAGTTATTTGATGTAGGAGCAGATGTACTGGCAGATGCCTTCGTCCACGACGACGCTGAATCCAGAACTCGCAGGCACGTCGAAGTGCTCTCCTGCAGTAAAGCGCTTGGACGAGGCGGCTCCGTCGAGGGTGACGGCGCAGGCACCCTCGATGATCTCCATTCTCTCGGCAGCCTCGGTTCCGAAATGGTAATCGCCTGGGTAGATGAGCCCGAAGGTCTTGGTGCTGCCGTCGGCGAGGGTGATCCCATGGGAGACGACTCTGCCGTCGAAATAGATATTGGCTTTAGCAGTTGCAGTGACGTTGGAAAACTCCATGCGATAAGAAGAGCTAGATCAGCGGTCGCGCAAAGTGAATTTCGCTTCCGATGAAGAGCCTGACATTCCTCCGAAAGCATCGTTTTCGCAGACTCGTGAAATTTGTTCTGCTCGGAGCACATCGAGGGTTGGCCTTCCTCAGTAAGTTATCCTAGACTACGGGATGATAATGAATGAGGCCGCATTGGCTTTGATGATGAAGGAACAGGACAGGATAGTGGATGTAAAGGAGGGAGCCTTCTCAGATGTTAAGTAGACTCTTCGGCCACTTTTCCCGGGACATTGGGATCGATCTTGGGACTGCGAATACGCTGATCTATGTTAAAGATCACGGCATCGTCTTAAGAGAGCCTTCAGTCGTCGCGGTGAAAGCTGGGACGAGTGAAGTGTTGGCTGTCGGTGATGATGCTAAGCGTATGCTTGGCAGAACTCCGGGGAATATCGTGGCGATCCGTCCTTTGAAAGATGGTGTGATCGCGGATTTTGAGATCACGGAGGCAATGCTTCGCTACTTTATTCGGAAAGTGCACAATCGCCGGACGATGGCTCGGCCGCGTGTGGTGATTGCGGTCCCTTCGGGCATCACAGAGGTGGAGAAGCGTGCGGTGAAGGAGTCGGCTGAGCAAGCGGGCGCGCGCGAGGTCTATCTGATTGAGGAACCCATGGCGGCCGCTATTGGGGTCGGGCTTCCGGTGCAAGAGGCCTCCGGCAACATGATCGTGGACATGGGCGGTGGCACCACGGAGGTGGCGGTGATTTCACTCTCAGGCATTGTCTACAGCCGGAGTGTTCGTGTGGCCGGGGATGAGTTGGACGAGGCTTTGGTGCATTACTTGAAGCGTGCCTACAACCTTATGATTGGCGAGCGCACGGCGGAAGATATCAAGATTCGTCTCGGATCCGCTTATCCGATGGCGAAGGAACTCTCTATGGATGTGAAAGGGCGAGACTTGGTCGCGGGCTTGCCAAAGACGATCACGATCACTTCACAGGAAGTGCGCGAAGCCATGCTTGAGCCGTTGAACACGATTGTGGATTCTGTGAGAGTCGCGCTTGAGTGTTGCCCTCCAGAATTGTCATCCGACCTGATTGATCATGGCATGATGCTCGCCGGAGGCGGAGCTTTGCTACGTGGTCTGGACAAGCTGTTGTCTGAAGAAACGGGTCTCCCTGCTCATGTTGCGGATGATCCCCTCAGCGCGGTCGCCGAAGGTGCTGGTAAGGTGTTGAGCGAGATCGAATTCCTTAGGAAAGTGACGAGCGGCGTCGAGAAATAACCTCATTCGCCTCTTACAAACCTTTGAACGCCGGGGTCCCACCATCGGTAGGATCGGTTGTGTCGTCTGTGGTTGAAGATGCCGCGGCATTCATCCCTCGCGCTTTTTTGATGTGATTGATTGTTTCGGCGAGCTCGGCGCTCCGGACAGGTTTTTGAAGAAAAGCACAGGCGCCGGCAGCTCTGGCCAATGGTTCCTCGGCTGGCAAACGGCTCGTGGCGATGATGGCCACTTTTGGAAAGTCATCATGGAATTTGGCTAAAATCTTGGCGCTGATGGTCTCGTCAGTTTGGCAGTTTGAGATCAACACTTTGGCTTCCTTGTCAATGATCAGCTGTTTGGCCTGCTTGAAAGAGGTCGTCCAATAGACCTTCGAAATGGTGCCAGCCAAGGATCTAGCGATTTTTCGAGCGGCCATTTCATCTGAATCAAAGACCACTGCACGAGTGCGGGGACGTCGCTTGGATGAGGGGCCGCTGCTAGAATGTTTGAAGTCACTCATAAATGCTATAAATGAAGATCTCTGCATCTTTCGAACTACTCAAATCCAGTGTTCCTGATTTGTTTGTAATGCTTGATACTACAAGGGCCTCCACGAGTGTTTTGAAAGGACGACTGCCAAGTTTTTCTATGATCTGCGACTCATTTCGATCGTCGAATTCGTGGAGCCTCAGCGATTTAGCGAGGTAGAGACCCGATTCTTGATTGGCGGGTTGTAAGTAAGCGTTCAGTAATCTCGGGAGAATGAGTACACTTAACTCATGTAATCATAATAGGTGTTGCTGCTAGAGTTTTAAATCTTATAATTATGGTAATCATTAACCCGTGCGGCTGAAACTTACCATGTCGGTTCACTTTCCACTCCGCGCTTCCCGTCTTTTTCGTAAACGGAAGTATTCACTCCCGTCTGTCGCTTCGCGGACTTCTTCGCAGCCAACGTATCGGTGGCGTCCTTCAGGACACACTCGCCTCGCCGGTCCTTGATTCTCGGAATTGCGATCGCGAGCGGGGGAGATGGGGCCGTGACTGACTACAGTTCCACGTCGACTGGAACCTTTGATAACAATACTGGTTCGCCAGTAGTTCACATCATCAACGTTCCCACGAGTGCAACGATTCTTGATGTGAATGCGGGGATGAATCTAGAGCACACATGGCGTGGGGATGTCCGTGTGCCTTTGGAATCTCCCAATGGAACACGTGTGGAGATCATCTCTTCCCCGACAAAGAATTCATTAGACCACTATGATGTCCAGCTAGATGATGCTTCGGCCAATCCGCTTGATGATGGGACGAATAACGTTACGGCGGCCCCCAATTTCGAACTCGACCGTATACAATTGTTTGTCCGCGTGCATGTGGAATCGCTTTTCTAACTTACAGATCGGAGTCCGCTTCACCCTGGCCAGAGGCTTGAGCTTGGCCGATGCCGTCAGTGATATAAAGCACGGCTGAGACTAACGTAAAGGTGCCTGCAATGGCGGTCACGATCTGTTTCATCAGGATGCCAGGCAGCGAAAGCATGACCCACGCGAGCGTGACCATTTGAAAGCAAGTGGCCACCTTGCCTGTCCAGTGGGTGCGGATGTGCACTTTCTCGACCACTTGATTCAAGAGCAGCGCACCGCCGATGAGAACGACGTCTCGACTGATGACCAAGGTGGTGAACCAAAGAGGCAAGCCTCCCGGCCAAGGAGAGAATGTTAGGGTGATGATCGCCGACAGCATCAGGCCCTTGTCTGCGGCGGGGTCTAGGATGACGCCCAACCGGCTTCGTTGATTGTAGCGCCGAGCGATGTAGCCATCGAGCGCATCACTGACAGAAGCGACGATGAAGACCGCCACCGCCGCCCAGCGATAGGCTTCCACCGGATGACCCCGACTAACGGTCTGCGCATAGTGCGCGGCGAATCCGACAAAGACAGGGATCAGCAGCAGTCGCCCAATGGTGATCTTTGTCGCGGTAGTCATGGCCGTTTCGACGCAAGCGACTTGGACTTGTTCATGTCTTTATTCATTTCTACCTGAAAGCGAAACGGCTCTCCTATGATAAATCAGGAGAGCCGTTCTAAGAATTGTTGTATGTAACTCTACGTTAGGCAACATCGCGTTCTTTCGGGCTTTTCGCCCCAGAGACGACCATCTTGCGGCCCATGTACTCTTTGTCGTGAAGTTCATCGACCGCACGCTTCGCTTCATCGACGCTCTGCATGTCTAGGAATGCGTAACCTTTGGAGCGTTGTGTACGTGTGTTATAGACGACTTCGACGTTGGAAACAGTGCCGACGCCATTGAAAAGTTCCATGAGATCGGACTCACTAGCATCGTAAGAGAGATTCCCCACGTAGAGACGTGACGATGTGACCTCCACGCGCTCGGGAGTGCGCGTGACTTTCGGTTCGCGTGGTTTCTTCTCGGACTTCGTGACCGTGGTGCGGATCCTTGGTTTGTTAGACTCAACGGGCTTGGCCTTTGGCTTCGCTTCGGGTTTGCTTCCTAAGCCGAAGATGCCGAGGATCCGTTGCCAAAGACTCGGCTTGGATGTGCGTCGTGGCATCTTCGAAAAATGCACGCCCCCGCTGCGATCTCCGCCTCCGCTTCCACGGCGTCCGCCGTTTCCACTGCGATTGTTGTCTTTACCCCGTTTGCGATTGCTGTTGTGGCCCTGGCCTCGGCGGCCCTGTTGATCTCTGTTCTGAGGTGTCGATGATGACATGTTGATGTAATTTAAGGTTGGCATCGAGGACGAGGAAAGGATCGGCAGAGGTCTTGGAATACCCCCAGATGCGCGATGCCACTCGTTGTTCGTCTTCTGATTTCGTGCCCGTGCGGTCCGACAAAGGAGCGCCCACCAACCTGTCCACAAAGAGGGACGGAAAAGCTGCAGCCAAGGCATGAAGTAGACTCCACACCATGAGGCTCATCGGGCTATGCATGCGCTCGTTAGTCATCGAATGACCCAAGAAACTTCCGCTCGGGTCCCTCAATGTATGGCACATCTGGGGTCCAGCAAGGGCTGATTATCAATGGACTATGAGGGTCTTGATCTGCTCCAGCACCTGAACAAAGGGCACCCGATCGAGCAGGCCAAACTCGTCACGCCGGGACAATCGGGCCCGGGTGGCGGCCGGGCTGGACAATCCACAGAGGAATCGCGTCAGTTGTCGAGGTGAGCGCAGCGCGGGCAGACGTTCCTGAATGACTGTCTGCGCCGCTTCGATTTCGTCTTCCGTGAAGACGTGCGGCTCTGATTCCGGCAATCGTGCCGCCGCTTCTCCACGGCAGCGAGAACAATGGCAGCAAGGGGTCTTCACCGGCTCGCCGAAGTAGATCAGGAGCGCATTCGTCAAGCAGCCCGGCTCCTCTGCGAGGGCCAGCACTCGGAGTAGTCGATCGATATCTTGGGCTTCGCGTTTCTGGAAAAGGGCCAGCATCCGATCCGCCAAGGCGCGGGGCTGTTCCACGCGCTTGAGCACACGGTAACCCTGCATGATACCCGAGGGTTGAACGACGAGATCACCCGCTTCTTCCAAGTGAGTGATCGCCATGGAAACGCGTTCACGCGGTTGGCCGATTGCCTCTGCCACGTCATCCACATGGATGGTGAGCCAGCCCCAACCTTTCTTCCCGGAAGCGAAGACCTTGCGTAAGAAATCTTGGTGTTCCGCTTCGCATCCATTGAGAAGATGCTCTAACCCACGTACAAATTTCGTCTTGTAGGCGCTGTAGAAAGGGCGTGTCGCCACGATCACACCTTCCAACTCCAAGTAAGTCATCAAGGTCGAGACCACGAGAGGGCGAATGTCATTCGTCGTCGAGAGTTGGTAGAAAGAAACGGCAAACTCGTCGCCCTGACGTAAGAGATGATCGACCAAATGTCGCAGTGCGACTTCCGTTGGCGTATCGCCATAAGCAAAGTTCTCCAGGGTGATCAAATCATCCGCACAAGCGAACATCTCACAAACGGCCAACCCTCCATCACGACCCGCGCGCCCGATCTCTTGACTGTAGCTCTCCAGACTCTTCGGAAAGTTGTAATGATAGATCGCTCGAATGTCTGATTTGTCGATACCCATGCCAAAGGCGATCGTCGCTACAATGATAGGGATCTGGCCAGACATGAAGGCATCCTGACATTCCACCCGCACCTCAGCAGGCAAGCCTGCATGATAGGCGCGCGCCTTGACTCCAGCTTTCTGCAAATACGTCGCCACCGACTCTGCCGTGTGTTGCAGCGTCACGTAAACGATCGTGGATTCGTCCGGACGCTCGCGCAAACGCTCTAGCAGGACGCCATTCCGAGTCGGCGCCGCACAGGGTGTCACCCGCAGATCCAGATTCGTCCGATGGAAACTCAGCTGCACATGGTCCTTCTTTGTGATCTTGAAAGCCTTGCGAATATCCTCAGAGACAGGCGGCGTCGCCGTGGCCGTGAGCGCCAGCACGCGTGGGATCTTCAAGTCCTTCACCAAGCGGGACAGTTTCAAATAGTCTGGCCGGAAATTATGGCCCCACTCAGAAATACAATGCGCTTCATCGATGGCCAGCATGGCAATGGGCAGACGCCGCAAGCGATTGAGAAACCCCTCATTGGCCAATCTCTCAGGCGCGATGTAAAGAAGCTTCAACTTGCCCTCCGCCAACTGATCGTAGACCTCGCGCGTTTCATCCAAAGACAAACTCGAATCCAAACGAGCCGCAGGAAGATCGCGCGCACGCAGCGCATCCACCTGATCTTTCATCAGCGCGATCAGAGGCGAAATGACTAACGTCACCCCATCCAGCATCATCGCTGGAAATTGATAACAAAGGGACTTGCCCCCACCGGTAGGAAAGACCGCCAAGGCGGATCTCCCATCGAGCAGCGTCCGCACCACGGCCTCCTGACCCTCACGAAAGTGACGGAATCCAAACCACTGTTCCAGCTTCTCAGAAAGATCGTGCATGCTCGGAACATGGTTAGGAGTGACTTTCCTAACCCCCAAGATATTTTTTAGACAGATCCATGCTTCCCATCCGTCCTTGGGGAAAGCGACTGGAACCGAATTCTCTATGACACGCATGCGGAACCCTTGTTCCGTTACCTGTGCTCGATGGTGGGACGTGAGATGGAAGCGCGGGACCGCTTGCAGGATCTCTTTCTGAAGATCGCTCGGAATCCCACGTGTTTGGATGATGTGCGTGATGAGCGCGCTTACCTCTTTCGCCTAGCGCACAACTTAGCCATCGATGCGATTCGCCGACGATCGACGCAGCATGAGAAACTGGCCATCCTCGCATTGGAACCTCTGGCGCAAGAGAATTCGTTCCGCTTGTTGGCCACCCCGGACCAATTGAAGCCCGGGCGACTTTAGTTCTGTTCCACGCGAATGAGCACGAATCTCCGCGAAAACAAAGCGACGCATGGGCTCGACTCACAATCACACCTCCAGGCCCTCGCCGAAGCTCGATCCTGGGAGCGCCAACGTCCTCGTTGGCTTGGGCGTTGATGCCGAGGGGGGCGGCGGCGTTCCCGGGGAAAGAACACGCATTCAGAACGCTTGAAAAGTTTCTTCTTGCACACAGTTCTGAGAGGTGTATTATGTGGCGTAGTACACCTATGATACCTTTTAGGATCGAACTGAAAGCGGGGGCCCCTGTTTACGAGCAGGTGCTTTACGCGGCGAGGAAGGCGATCATTTCGGGCGAGATCAAGCCCGGCGATCCCTTTCCCTCCGTGCGTGCGATGAGCAAGGCCTACCGGATCAATCCGAACACCGTTCAGAAAGCGGTCACCGCCTTGAAACAAGCCGGGCTCATTGAGATCCACCCAGGTATTGGCACGCGGGTGTGTGCGGCACCGAAGGCTTCTACCGAAGCGATCAAGCAAGTGTTAGGGTCAGATGTGGAAGGGCTCGTCCTCCGGGCAAAGCAACTTCAACTCAGCCTGAGAGATCTGCAGAAGGCCATCTCAGATCAGTGGAAACAACTCTAACGGAACTTCTCTTATGTCAGAAAACGAACCTGTAATCGACTGTCGAAATCTCACCAAACGCTACCGGGCAGAGACTGCGGTAGAGAACTTGGACTGGCAAATACACCAAGGAACCGTCACCGCGCTGCTCGGAAAGAACGGTGCCGGGAAGACGACGACACTCAGCATGCTCGCCAATCTCATTCGGCCGACACGGGGCGAAGCGTTGATCTTCGGGACGCCTGTGACGAAACTTGTCTCCTCGGATTTCGCCAAGCTCGGCTACGTTTCTGAGAGTCAGCAGCTGCCGGAATGGATGAGCATCGCTTACCTGCTCGACTATCTCAAACCCATGTACCCGACCTGGGACGACGCTTTCTGTGCGAAATTGGTAGAGCTGTTTGAGATGCCGCTCGATCGCAAGATCAAGCATCTTTCGCGAGGGATGCGCATGAAAGCGGCCTTTGTCAGTTCGCTGGCGTATCGCCCTGAGCTGCTCCTTCTTGATGAACCCTTCAGCGGTTTGGATACCATTGTGAGGGAGGACCTTATCGATGCCCTCCTCGATCTCACGGAGCAAGAGCGGTGGACGATCGTCATCTCTTCTCACGACATTGATGACATCGAACGGCTGGTCGATCACGTGGCGATTCTCAATCATGGCCGCTTGCTCTTGCATGAACCCATTGAGGCCATCCAAGAACGCTTCCGAGAGATCTCATTTTTAACGATACATGATGATGAGGCTCTGATAGAGTCGGGTTGGTTAGGCTATCAGCAACAAGGGGAACGTGTCTCTTTCACGGAGACCGCCTTCGAGGAGGAGCGCTCGCTCGCTTTGTTGCGAGAAAAGTATCCCGATCTCCGTGATCTTTCCGTCAATCGCGTGCCGCTGAAAGCGGCTTATGTCAGTCTCCTACGTGCTCGCAGCGAGCGTGCAACTCCGAACCCGCGCATCGCCTTATGAAACTTGTCTGGAAGCTATTTCTGAAAGACCAACGCGTGCTGCGGTGGTGGATTGTCGCTTGGATCGTGGTGCAGTTGGTGGAAGCCAGCATCTTGAGTTATTTCGCCATCGATTCGGCGGTGTTCTTCTTTAGCTGGATCATCGGAGCCACATTCGTCGCTCTGCTCGTTCACCAAGAATCTGTCGCTAAGAAAGGTGTTAGTTTCTGGGGAACCCGGCCACTTCGGCACCGGCATATCTTGTTAGGCAAGAGTCTGTTTGTCCTGCTCTACGTCGTTCTCATCCCGTTTCTGATCAAAGTCGGCGCTCTCTGGCACACCGGGTTCTCTGGGTATCTCGGTCTGGCACTCATCGAGTGGGGAACGACTTATATCACAGCTCTCTTGGTGATCCTTGCTCTGGCCGTCGTCACCTCGCGCTTGTTGACGGTCTGGGTCTTGGCCATGCTCGGATGGGTCGGGGTGGTCGTGTTGAAGGCCCTTGTAGAATCGCTGAAGCGTCAGTTTGAGTGGAAGCCAGAGATGGCTCCTTGGTGGGACTTTCCAACCGCTCCCTTGGTCGTGCACATCGTCTTGGCATTGGGCGCGATCGCGATCATTCTCAACCAATACCTCACGAGCAATCTCAAGCTGAGTTGGTTCGGCATTGTTATGACGATGGTAGGCGTGTCAGGAGTGGGTCTGCTCCCTTTGATTCCGAATTCCCACGGGTCCCATATTGGGAATCTACCACCGTCGGATGCCGCATTGGATATCGCGGCAGAAGGCCTCGCTGAGGACTTGAGTCGGCTCAGCCCCATGCCTCCTCGGTATGAAGCCATCGGGGAGAGGGAGGATCGCCGGATTGTTAGCATGCGACGCTTTCTAGAGCGTTCTGCTCGTGAGGATGTTCGCCTTTCTCTAACGGTTGATCAAAGACGCACGAGGATTGAATTCGAGGACCAGATTCTCGGTTCTATCCACCGTCACCCATTGCAATTCTGGTTCTATCCACCTCACGAGGAGTTTTTACGAGTAACTGGCAACGGCGATATGATCACTTCGTACACCCAGGCCTGGCCACGCCTTGATCTGATGGAATACGATTATAGAAACGTGGCCAAATTTAAGGGGCAAACGGGCACCTTTCATGGGGAGGTCATCCTAACACGTGCCGAGCCGGAACTCTTTTTTCGAATGCCCCTCAAGGTTGGCGCTGAAGTTCGCATCGGACCGAGCAAACTCACCATCACCCATATCGGGAGAGAGGGCAGTGAACTTCTGGTAGGGACGGTCGCCTATTTCCCAAGGCGAAAGTGGACATCTCGGTGGCCGGGCTTGCCTTCAGGTGGCCTGGGAGGCCGCAATGCTAGGCTCTATCACGTGCCGAGCAGGACTGTCATCACTGAGAGCTTGGACGGCGGAAGTTCGACTGAGGGCAGCTGGCCATTTCCATGGAGGCGCACCGATGAAGAGGCCTCATTTAGCCTGACCAATCGAGGAAGTTCATTCGAAGTCGCACTCCTCGCGCCGGAGAACTTCAATGCCTCCGAATGGGAAGTGGTAGGTGTCTCTGTGGCTAATAAAGCCACGAAACGGGTGCCTTACGAGATTCCCCACTTCCGCCTGTGGTGGGAGGCCGCCGAGACGGCCGAGGAATTTGGAGAACGATTGGCGAAGATTCATCTCTCAGACTTTGAATCTGCCGAGGCGTACCTCTGGGCGGTGTGGTACTGTTGGTCTGACAACTTGCCTCTTGGCTCGCAAGTGCCATTGATCTCAAAGAAGCTTGCTGCGTTGCGGCCTGAACACGTCGAAACGTTGATCCGCGTGATGCAGAATCGTCCCCGTGGGGATATTAATATGCGCCCCTTCTTTGGAACCTTGCTTCGTCTTGTGGGGCCTGAGCACAAGCAGCTTGTCCTAGACAATCACGATCCGGACTTTGATCTTCTTCAAGTGATCATCGAGCGAGGGTGGGAAGAGGAGGCTCTTCCTATCATGGTGGCGAAAGCACAACCGAAGTACTTTACTCCTCCGAAGCCATGGCTCGACTTCTTGCTCGAGCACCGTCCTCTCGATGAGGCGCTGTGGTTTAACATGGCCAGGCGTGATTTCGAGAATAAGAAGATTCGGGACGCGGTGGCAAAGATTCCGAACTTTCGCTACGAGCGGCTGATCGACCTTCGATGGGAGAACCTCAAGTATCGTTCTTGGTGGCTCAAACCTTTCAAAGATGTCCTGACATTCGGTCGACCGTATTCGTTGACTTCCTTACGCGACATTGTCAAAGCCCGGCACTACTTTCGCACTTCCCGCAAGGCACCTGTGCAGCTTGTTGACCTGCTCGCCACGATCAGCGACTGCCCAGCGGAAATGGAGTTGGCTGAGGCATGGTTAGAGAAACATGCGGAATCCGCGACCTTCGATCACGAAACGAAGCGTTACGTGACGGCTCAACCCGAGGGGGCGCCATGATACTGCGTGAGTTCTGTAAGTACGGTCGTCAGTTTCGTGGGTTGATCCTGCTCTACGTTAGCTGGCTTGGGCTCACCACTTTCCTCACAGCTACCCATAAAGCCTTTGTCAGTGAGTCGGTTTGGTTGCGGCGGTTCACGATGGAGATTGAATCGCATGACTCCTTGGTTAGTTTGGCGTTGCTCGTGCTCTTCATGGGGGCTCTCTGGCTCGAGGACTCTGTCTGGGAGCCGAAAGCTTTCTGGAAACCGCGGCCCATTTCTACCCGGGATCAGATCACGGCCAAGGTTCTGTGGTTGGCTCTTCTAGGTGGCTTGCTTCCTGCGCTCGCAGGCATCCTCACCACCATCACAGCTCAGATGGGATGGGCAGAAGCTTGGGCGTTTGGGGCGTTGCAAGGACTATTCTATTTAGCGATTGGTGCTTTGGTTAGTGGATTGAGAGTTATTAGCAAACGCTGGGAGGAAATTGGCATCAATCTTGTGATGCATCTTCCGCTGCTGCTCCTACATGGTTATTGTTGGATGGTGCTGGGAAATGATCTTCTATTCTGGCTCGTCTACTTAACTTTGGTCGTTGCAGGATTTGGCGCCGTCCTTGTGGTTTCTATCCGAAAGGCAAACCAAGCCCACTCGGTGGTCGCCTCTTTGATAGCTTTCGCAGTCGTGGGAATTCCCATGGCGTTCCTTCCCAACGATCGGAAGTTTGAATTGAGCCAAGAATCCGAAACGATCGTTGAGCTCTTTGTCGGAGGTGATCATCTCGTGTTAGGCCCCGGGATAAAGGCAGCGATTGATCCGCAGAACCCCACGGCTCCCAGATTCCGCTACTGGTACCGAGTGAATCTCCTTGGAAGATATCCCACGGAATGCGTGATCTCCAACTGGGCACCGAACAGTTCAGGCTCTCGTGGAAGGAGGGTGGGAATCCTTCCTTTTAGAGCCCGTGTCATGGGCTCCTCGAGTACCTCAGGAGAAGAAGGTTCGGGGGCCTCTATCAGATTGCGTTTCCGCTAGTGACTCCAAGCGTCACTTGTCTCCATGCAAGGTATGTGTGCGAATCCTCTCGGCCAGCTCGACGGCTCTCTTGGCACGTGTTTCGGGGCGCTTGGCCGAGTCGACGTAGTGATTGATCGAGCGCTTCTTTCCCGGAGTGAAGGTGTCCCCGCGGGTCTGGGCGTCCGGGTCTTGGGTGAGGGCTTCGATCAATTCCTCGGCTATGTGGAGGGCGTCGGGCTCGGGATCCACGGCGATGCTGGCGGTGACGGGCGAACGGTTGCGAAGGCCTAACGGTTTCAGAACGGGCAGGCCTACGGCAATGTAAGGGCTGCCGGATTTGACGCCTTGAAGCGCGCGCCGATGTCCTTGATCACCTAACTTCAAGAGCATGCGTTTGGCGTTGTCTACCTTGGCCGCGATCTCTGGAGGCACGGGGATCGCGGCCAAGAAGATCCCCATGTCGAGACGATCGATCTCATTGGTAAAGTGATAGAATTTATTCATGAGCGAACAAGCCTGAGGATACCAGTCGGTCTCTATGAGAGACTCTTCTTTGTGGGCCATCTGAGCGCGTGAAGAATTCTGACGGTACGAAGGTTGAGATGGCCATGACGAGAGAAACATTGTGGCGAGATGGGAGGCGAAGCAAGTTCTCAAGGGGCGCGTCGCCAGGGGCCTGATCCAGAGAGGGAACCACGGGTTGATTCTTCCTGGATGCCCGGGTAAGGACATGCCATGGCGAGATCCAAAGCGGACGTGGCTGAGCAGACCCAGGCGGTGAACGCCTGTTGGGAACAGCTGCGCACTCTTCCGCTTGTCGAGCAAATGTGGCCCACGCAGGATGCCATTCCTGCGCGCGAGGTGCTCCTCCGATGGGCTCCTGAGATTCATGAGAAACTCACGACCAAGCACACCCTGATACATCGATTCGGCGTAGTGCCGATCGCGGCCGTGGTGGGCTTGCTCAACAGTGGCAAATCTTCGCTCACCGCGTCTTTTCTCTCCCAAGCCAATCGTGATCGTGTTCTGCGCGGCGTGGGGCAATGTGAGGGGAGTCAGCGATTCACTTTGTGGGTCCCGCAGACATGGAAAGATGACGAACCGTTTTTCGAAAAGCTCCTGGAATTACTCACGCGTGTCTTTGAAACGGAGCCCGAATTGCTTGCCGATGATGACGCGGCGGCTCGTCTGCAACAGAATGATGTGGATCAGTTAGCGCGCCCGCTCATTGGTACGGACACGTCGCTGTCCGAGCTTCGCATTGCCATCCTTGATTGTCCTGACATTCAGCGAGCGAAGCAAGCCGAGGCTTCCAGCACGCGGTTGGAAGTGGTGCAACGCGCGGCCGAGATCTGTGCGGCGGTGTTCGTGGTCTTTGCGCGCAGCCAAGTCGAGATCCGATCTCTCCAATTGATCCTCGAAGCGATGCCGGACGCGCAGCGGATTCATGTGGTGAATCTGATCAAGAACGATTCTGCCGAGCAGGTTCGGGAGGAAGTTGCAGAGGTTCTGGCATTACGACAAGAAGCGCTCGTTTACGGGGCTTACGATTTCCTCTCGGCCCACTACGAGAAACGCACGCCAACCTGGGATCCTAACCTTCCTCGCACACCTCAAGAACGTCTTGAAGTCAGTTCGCCGTGTTTCTTTGAATTGCAGAGTGAGTCTCACATGAACACGCCTGGTGCCATCAAGGAGGCGCGTTCTGTGCAAGCGTTGGCTAGCACTCTCACGCCGCACGCCGTGCGGAGTCGGCGCATGCAAGAGCTGATCCGCGAGTTCTATGCGGATCTTCAGGGTGGCGTGGACCATGTGGAGAATCGACTCACCAAGCAGTCGAAGAGCCTCAAAGAGGCTTCCCTGAAGCTGCGAGACATGTGTCAGGAACTTCTCAGCGAGGGAGGCCGGGTCCGCATCTCGATGAGCCCGGAGATCCTGCATAGCGTGGAGCAGAGCCTCACCCGGACCGCGCCCCGTGCCTACAAATGGCTTCTTCTTCCTGCCCGACGTTTCTTTCAAACGTGTGAAGGCTTGTTAGAAAAGGCGCGTAAGCTTTCATTCTTTCCCGCCAAAGAACTTCGAGAAAAGAAGGCCGCGCTGCAAGATAGTTGGCAACGTAAGACTGATCGCAAGATCAATGCGGGCCGGATCGCGCCAGGGGATGTGCAGCATCGGCTGAGTCTGTGGAGTGGCGCGACGGATGACTATCAACCCTCCAAACGTTGGGCAGATGAAGCGGAAGAGATCCTTGCGAGGTTTCGCGCGGAAGACCGGACGGATCTGACGCGCTCGGAGTGGGATGACTTGACGGCGAAGCTTTGGAAACAACTTCCCATGAAAGCCCGCGTAGGTCTTGCCACCTCTGCGGTCCTGATGTTAGCCGGGCTTCTGCTGGTCTTTGTCGACGGGGGCATTTCCTTGGTGATGTTGGACGGCCTAGGGCTCACTAGCATGATTGCTTCGCTTGGCTTGAGTCTGCAAGGGCGTCGCGAATTCCAAGAAGTCCTGGACCAGAAACTTGGTTTGCGCCAAGTGTCGAATTTCCACGCCATCGTCTGTGATGTCATCGGCCTGCCACGGGATGATGAGAATGGTCCTCTCCCCGCGCCGACGGTGGAAACCAAGTTGAACATGCCAAGCTATGGCATCCGTGATCGTGATTGGTCACTGCATCGCCTGAACTCTGACTCATTGAATGCTCTAAGAACTCATGGTCACTGACAATCCCACGCTCAAGGCTTGTTTGGAATCCGCAGACGCCATTGAAACGGCGTTGAATAGCCTTGGGGATACCTCTCAATGGCCTGCCGATCATGCTCTGCGTCAGCAGTGCGCGGAGTTCCGTCATGCGGCACGTGACTTGGCCGAGCAGAAGGGGCTGGACCAATTCGTCATCGCCTTCATCGGGCCGAAGAATGCTGGTAAGACGACGCTGCTCTCAATGCTTCTTCGCAGCGAGGTCACCAAGCAGCAATTGTCGTCTGGTGAGGGACTCCGTGGAACGACGGAGAAAGTGCTATGGCTCAGTTCGCAGCCCATTCCTGATCTCGATCGGCAGGTCGAGGAGAGCCTGCATGTCAGCTCTAGCGATCTTGTCAATCTTGGCTGCGACTACACGTTGATCGATGTGCCAGGAGCCAATGAAGCGCATCAATCCAGGGTGGCGGCCGCTTCCCGTGCCTTGCGCACAGCGCATCTGAAGGTGCTGGTGATGGAGGCGAGGACGATGGAAGATGCCTCTTTGTTAGATTATATGGAAGGCGCTGATGGCGCGACCATTCTTCCGGTGATCAATCAGATTCGTCCGGGGACGGAAGATCAAGATGTGAGTCGGTTCATGGCATCTCTCAAGCAAGCTCTGCCCAACTCTCACATTCTCTCACCACTGCGCATAGATGATTTTCAGTTGGCGGGGCAGGCCAGTGCCGAAGAGGTGGCTTCGGTAGCCTTGCAAGGTCGTCTGCGTGAGGTTGTTCGGTCGGAGCATCTTGAGGATCTTTTGGAGCCGCAACTGCTCCGCATGAAGGCACGTTTCCAAGAAGACATGCAGACAGCGCTCACGACAGCCCTGCCGGCGACGGCGGAGGCGGCCCGCGATCTTCAACAGATCGAGAGTAATCTGGCCGTCGAAGCTCTGGAGCGTTTATTAGGTGCGGATGATCGAGATCTTGCCGTCATCACCGGGCTACGTCAGCAGATACGAGGTCTTTACCAGCAACGCACGCCGGTCCTCTTTTTCCCCTGGCGCACGTTTGTCAGTCTGGCCAATCTCTTGCACGGCGCCTTGGAGAAAGTTCCCTTGCTCTTGGTCGGGAGCCTGCCTTCGCTGATCGGATCTGCTATAACCGCGGTGAAGAATGTGACTCAGGATCGTGAGTTCAGAGAGAGTCGGAAAGAAGGTCTGCGCACACATGCTGAATTGTTAGTGAAAGAGTCCTTGCATCCTCGTGTGGATCATCTGGAAGCTGCTATCCGAAGCGATCTCCGTATCCCACAAGAGGCCGATTACGATGGGCTTGAAGTGGAGTTTGAAGGCCTAGAGATTCTGCAAACGCGTTCGAGTGAGCTTTTCCATGATGTGCTCGAATCGCGCGCGCCAGGTCGTTTGGCCACTTGGATCACGGGAATCATCGGCGTGGCGATCTTCTGGAGCATCTTCATCTGGCCCTTTATCTCTCTCTACCGAGATTACTTTCATGCGATCGGTGAATTTGTGAGTAAGCCGGTCGATCACAAAGTTTTCCCGACGGATGCTTTCTCCGTCATCGGAACTAGTTTTCTGTTAGCGGTCTTTCCCATGATCTTCTGGTTGCTTCTCGTCCTCAGCTGGGTCGCTTCTCGCAGCCGAGCCATTGATTGTCTGAGAAGTTTACGCCAATGTCATCAGACCATCATCGAGGATCTCAATGCGAAGAGCCTTCTCCGCGTCCGCGCGCGGCATCCGCATCTCCAAGCCTGTCTGCGCCTGTTTTCGAAGTCCTCTTAATCGTGCGGACTTCGTGAGATTTCCGCGCATGTGGGGTTAGACCATTCTCATGAAGGTGACCAAGCCCAATGTCAGCGAACTCTTTCTCCAAGCCTCGGCATTGGATTCGGAGGATGCCAGAGCGCGCTTTCTTGATGAGGCCTGTGCTGGCCATCCGGAGTTGCGTGCTGAGATCGAGTCTCTGCTTGGCGAGCAGAATCAGTTAGGCGACTTTCTGGAATCGCCTGCCATGGATGCGGAAAGCCGTTCGACGACCCTGGTACAGCCTTCTGGTGAGAGCGAACACATTGGGGTCTACAAGCTTCTGCAAGAAGTGGGCGAGGGCGGCTGTGGCGTGGTCTACATGGCGGAGCAGGAGAAGCCCGTGCGGAGGAGGGTGGCGCTCAAGGTGATCAAATTGGGCATGGACACGAAGAGTGTGATCGCGCGATTTGAGTCCGAGCGTCAGGCCTTGGCCATGATGGATCACCCGAACATCGCCAAGGTGCTAGACGCAGGAACGACGGATCGTGGGCGTCCCTACTTTGTCATGGAGTTGGTGCGCGGCATTCGCATCACCGACTATTGTGATCAGCACAAACTCGCCACGGAAGAGCGAATGAAGCTCTTCATCCAAGTGAGCCTGGCCATCCAGCACGCGCATCAGAAAGGCATCATTCATCGGGATATTAAACCTTCTAACATCCTGGTCACGTTGCACGACGGAGTGCCCGTGCCGAAGATCATCGACTTTGGAATCGCCAAAGCGACCGAGCAGCGACTGACGGATAAAACGCTTTTCACCGAGTTTCAGTCTTTCATTGGCACGCCTGCATACATGAGTCCGGAGCAGGCGGAAATGAGTGGTCTGGACATTGATACACGGAGTGACATTTATGCACTGGGCGTGCTTTTGTATGAATTGCTAGTCGGTAAGACGCCATTCGATGCTGCGGAGTTGCGAGACGGGGGACTGGATGCGTGCCGCCAGACCATCCGCGAAGTGGAGCCTGCTCGCCCGTCTCAACGCGTGTCCACTATGATCGATGCTGATCAGGCGACTACGGCGAGTTTTCGCCACACGGAACCGGGAAAACTGGTGCACAAATTGAAGGGCGATCTCGATTGGATCGTGATGAAATGCTTGGAGAAGGACCGACAGCGGCGCTATGCCACGGCCAACGCCCTCGCAGCAGATGTGCAATGTGCATTGGATGGAGACGTGGTGCTCGCCCGCCCGCCAAGCAAAGTCTATCGTTTGCAGAAGTTGATTCGTCGCAATCGTGTGGCCGTGATGGCAGCGACTGCGATAGGGGTCACCTTGGTCGCCGCAGTGATCATCAGTACCTGGCAGGCGCTGGTCGCAACGCAGGCGAAACGTGAAGCGTCTGCGGCTCAGGCTGAACAAAGCACCCTGCGCGAAGTCGCGGAGAAGGATCGAGAACAAGCCTTGGCCAATGCGTCGCGTGCGCGTGCCAACGAGTATGTCGCGGAGATGAATCTGGCGCATCGCGCCTTGGCCGATGGCAACTTGGGGCGCGCTTTTCAGCTCATCGACAAACATAAGACGGAGGATCAGCTTGGCTTCGAGTGGCGCTATCTACGGGAACTCTGTGAGGGCGATGAGCATCTCTCCTTTCCCAATCAAGGAAGCACGGTTCGGGTCATCGCGTTCTCCCCGGATGGTGATCTGTTAGCTGTTGGTCTGCGTGATGCAGTTCATCTCTGGGATGTGCGGACACGCTCTCGTGTCATTCAGTTGCCTGTAGATTCTCGCTCCTTAGCGTTTTCCCCAAATGGTCGCACGCTCTACACTGCCGGACGCGATGGCGTGCAGGCTTGGAATGCGACGACCTGGATCTTGCAAGGCAGCACACCTGATCGGGCGGAAGCTTTGGCCATTTCGCCTGAGGGGGCACGACTTTTGATCGGGACGCGGAGACATGTCAGACTGTATGACACCGCGACTTGGGAGACGATCTGGGAATTGCCAGATGCATCAGCGCCGATAGCGTTTTCTCATGATGGCGAAAGTGTCATCACCGACTCTCGAGAGGGCCTGCAGAGGCGGCGAGCTCAGGATGGAAAGATCCTGGTGACGATGCAAGACTCAGGGAGGCTATTCTCGAGTAGTGTGAGGTTCAGTGGCGACGATAGGCAGATCATAGCGCCTCGCAACGTGACTTCCGAGCGTGGCAGCTTTGTGCTGAGTGTGTGGGATGCTGGCAGTGGTGAAGAGCGGCGTTCGGTCTCGAACACGGTGGGGCATACGGGGATGATATTTTCTCTGAGTCTGAGCTCAGATGGCGTCACGTTGGCTTCGGCGAGCTTGGATCACTCCATTGGTCTGTGGGATCTTGCTAGTCGGCGTTCCGTCGCGATGCTGCGCGGTCACAGGCATGAAGTATGGTCACTGGCATTCGCACCAGACAATCAATCACTAGTCACCGGTGGCAAGGATGGCTCCCTCCTTCTGTGGCCGAACCAAGCTCCCAGTAGATCCGATGTGATCACGGGCATGGGAGAATCCCTTGGATTCACTCCGGAGGGGACTCAGTTGGCTTGCCTCAATGACGAAAAAAGGCTCCTCCACATCCTTGATCTGCGGACGCGCACGACTGTCCGCTCCCTGCCATTGACGAAACCGAACTCCAAAGATCGTCCGGTCGCAGCGATGAATCGTGACTGCACTACGATGGTGCAGATGATCGATGATGGGGTTTTTCAGATCCAGGACGTTGCTAGTGGAGCCACTCATGTCAGCTCTTTGGGTGATACCCAAGCAGACAGTCTTAAGTTGTCGCCTAATGGGGATCATCTCATCACGCGTTCCTACCGCGGCGCAGCTTCGTGGTGGCGTCTGGGCGAGACCCCGATCTTGATTAAGAAATTTGAAGCGGCCCAGTCCATGCTTTTTAGTGATGATGGCAGGGTCTTGATCGCTGTTTCTCGTGAAGGTGCCGTGCAAGTGTGGGACGTGAAAACTGCCAGCGAACTGCGGTCCTTCGAGGCTAAAGCTGGCGGGCGGGGGGTGGCGATTTCCTCCGACGGTGCTGTCTTAGCGACCACGGGCCACCCGTTCGGCTCGGTGAATAGCATCTGGCTGTGGTCGACCAAGAGCGGGGATGCCTTGGCGGAACTTGAAGGGCACAAACAGAGCGTGGTCTCACTTGCCTTCACGCCGGATGGCCTCAGCTTGGCGTCGTCCAGTGACGACAGCACCTTGAAATTCTGGCATCTCGCGACGAATCAGGAACTGCTTTCGATTCGCAACGTAGGGACGACCTTGAATCACCTGAGATTCTCGGCAGATGGGCAATGGCTGGTCGGAGATGTCGGTGGATTCTCTCGGGTGAATGAAATGCACCTTTTCCATGCGCCCAGCAGAGATTTATAGGAAATTCTTTGCGGAACTTGCTCTCGAGATGCGCATGAAAGGTCAGAAACAATATTACGAGAAATGACCAGTCCTCTCCCCATGTCCTCGCTCCGCTGGAGCCTCTTTGCCCTCATCACCTGCATGGCGACTGTGATGGAACTTGGGTTATTTGGCGTTTCGATCGGTTCAGACTCTCAAGAGACGTCGTCGATCGTTCTGGTCCCACACCCGCAAGAGCAACCCATCGATTGGACGCAGATCCCTTTTTAAATCTTTCCCCCAGATCACATGAAGCCATTACCTATCATTACCTTACTCGGTATCACTTCAGTGGCAGCCTTTGGGCTCGGCTGGATGCTTAAGCCAGCATCACCTGCCGTTGTTGATTCTAGCATGATCACTGAAGAGGGCGGATCCGGCCTCATGCCGACTCAACGCAAGCGCTCGGAGAATGGCCCAACAAGTAAGCGGGCGGCGTCTCCTCTCGGAAAGTTCTTACCACTCAACGGAGTCATGTCATCCCCTGACATGGCTGGGGCGATGAAAGCCATGGCTTCTGAGAACGATCCTTTGAAGAAAGCGGCCATGTTCACCGCTCTGCTAGAGCAGTTGACCCCAGAGAATGCCAAGGTCGCCTTTGAGTCCTTGCAGGAGAATCGCGGGCGTGGACGTGGAGGACGCGGTGGCGGAGATGAGATGCGCTTGCTTCTCAACGCGTGGGGCCGAATCGACGGAAAGACAGCGATCGCGGAACTCACGGCGATCTCTGAGAAAGAACGCGCTGAAAGAGAAGCCAATGGTGATACGGGACGAGGTGGGCGAGGTGGACGAGGTGATGGAGGTACGACTTTTGACATCTACAGCGCCCTTTCCGGATGGGCGACGAAAGACTCTGCTTCGGCTCTTGAGTATGTGAATTCGCTCGAAGGCGATGATCGTCAGAAGAGCATGTATATGAGTGGCATCGTGCGTGGCCTGATGGTGAACAGTGTGGATGAGGCGGTGGATTTCATTTCCGCTCTACCTGCAGGCGACGCTGGCCGTGAACGTTACATGGGGACCGTGGCTGAGGAAATGTTAGAAAAGGGTGCTAGCAGTGCTGCCAAATGGGCAGATGGCTTGAAGGACGATGATCTGAAGGGAGGCGCCATGGATCGCATAGCGGGTGAGTTTGCCAATGAGGATCTGGATGGAGCCGTGGCGTGGGTCAGTGAGCATGCGAGTGAGGCATACGCTAGTCGCGCGGTGACCGAAGTTGCCGAAGAATGGGCAGAGAAAGATCCACAGGCGGTGATTGACTGGGCCGCTGATTTGCCGGAAGAGACTCAGAAGCGTGTCTTTGAGGAAGCCCTCGATGAATGGACGGAAAGAGATCCTGGTGCCGCCAGCGAGTACTTGGCGCAAATGCCAGATTCACCCGTGAAAGATTCTGCAGTGGAAGGTTTCGCCAAAGAGTTGGCCAGGGAAGATCCAGTCTCCGCAGCAACATGGGCCGGGACGATTGGCAATGAAGAGATTCGCACGAGCACACTCACAGATGTCGCAAGGAATTGGTTGCGTTCTGATCGTGCCGCAGCCGAAGCGTGGCTCCCTCAGAGTGGGCTCTCAGCAGAGTCGCAACAAGCGGTTCTAGAACCCCAAAGGGGAGGCGACCGGTGGGGCGGTGGTCGTGGGCGATAACACTAACTAACATATCTTACTGATTTTTGAATTTCTTGAAGCGGATATCAACTTGGTTGGAGACAGGGCAATGGTGGGTTCCTGTGCAGCGAGTGCTGCTTTCATCGACCAGGACGAGAATCCTCCGATAGATAGGTTGATCCCGTCGCAGACTAATCCTGCGGCGGGATCGATCTCTGAATCTAAGCATACACATACACATACGTCACTTTTCGAATTGGGGTCGCCTTCTGTTAAGGGGTTTTCAGTTAAGGCGATGATAGACATGGAAGGGCCTTGCTTCTTACAAGGCCCTTCTCCCATTTAAAATGTAGTTTTCGCAAATTCTCTGCGGATTTCTTCAAGCTCCCCCGCATGAGGGGTTAGGAAACTTCTCTTTTTACGATGCTCTCTCTTGCCGAAACACCTTCTCCTTCTAGGAATGAAGCCTTTGCCCCTCTCTTCCTTGACGCACAGAAAGATGTCTCCCGCTACGTTCTGTCACTTGTGCGTGACCGTGATGCAGTGGATGATATCATGCAGGACCTCGCGATCGCCCTTTGGCGAAAGTTTGAGGAGTACGATCCTGATCGCCCCTTTCTCCCATGGGCTTGTCGATTCGCGTTCTATCAAGTTCTCAAACACCGCCAACGGAATCAGCGCCACTATCGCTGGATCGTCCGTGACGAGGTCGATCTCGAGCAATTTGCCGCCGCTGCGGAAGATACCTGGTTCCTCGCCCGTCGCGAAGCGCTTGAGAGGTGCATGCAAACCTTGCCGAGTGAGGATCGTGAACTCTTACATTGCCGCTACGGCTCAAAAGAAACCATCCAACAGATGGCAAAACGGACCAAGACCTCTGTGCACAAACTCTATCACGGGCTCGATCGTATTCGCGAGGACTTGATGTCTTCCATCAATGCCACCCTCCGCGAACGCGGTTGGGAATGCTAGAGGAGGTGATTCACCTCAAGAAGCGGCGGTTTCCATTCGCCCAGGTGGTCGCTATTTTGAAACGACCATTTCTCCCTTCATCAGAATCCAGTGCCCTGGGAAAGTGCAGAGATAGGGATAAATGCCAGGCTCCGTGGGGGCTTTGAACCGGAGCGCTTCGGCTTGGCCTTGGCTGAGCAGCTTGCTGTGGTGAAGGATCTTTGGAGATATGGGTATGAAGCCTTTCTTTGCGGCTTTGGGATCTTTCGCCATCTCATTCCCCGCCATGCCGATCTCTTCTGCAGCTCCTGGTTTCACGAAGACGATGTTGTGCTGCGTGGCATCTGTGTTTGAGAAAAGGAGCTTCACGGGTTGCCCAGCCTTCACTTCGAATCGGTCCTTGGTGAAGAGCAAACGCTCAGGAATGCACCCGATCTCGATTTCAACCAGTCCCTTTTGACTGTCAAAGTCCGCATCGCTCGCGTTTCGCGACCTGCGAGCCGCCTTGATCGGGTCGGCTTTCTTGGCTTTGGTTAGGAATTGATTGATCTTGGATTGCAGAGCTTCGTCCTTCTGCCAGTGCCGGGACATGGATTCGGAGCCAAACGCGCACTGCAGGGCATACTTCAAGTGATCGCCCATGGGCAGGTCAAGGGTCGGTAGAATGGCGTCCAAGGCCTCACGTGTGCCCACATAAGTCGCTGCTGTGGCGGCTTCCATGCGGACCAAGGCGTGACCGTCCTTGGCGCTGGCTTGGAGATGTTCAAGCCCAGGCCAATAGCGCAGCTGGCGTGTGGCGGCGGCGCGTGCATGATGTTGCTCGCACTGGATCAGCTCACTTAGCAAGGCAGGACGTATGGCATCCAAAGCACGATACATCCAGAGGGCTTCGACCTGGTGATGTCGATGCCGTAAGTCGGAAGGATCGAGCTTGGCCACCCACGTGTCGAGCTCGGTGACCACTTGACCAGAGTCGCGAGCACGAAGCTCGCGCTTAGTCCAATAACGGTACCGATACTCTGGACGTTTGAGATTGTCTAACAGAGCGGTGATGGATGCGCCTGCAATGGCCGGAGGATCTTGCAGAGTGGCGCCTTTGGGAATGATCCGCCAGATGCGCCCGGACTTCCGATCACGGCGCGGATCACGCAAAGAGTACTGGGCGTGGCCTTTGACCGGGTTGTACCAATCACAGACATACATGGCACCGCGTGGCCCGTAACGTAGATCGACAGGAATGAAGCTGAGGTTCTCCGAGAAGATGAGATCGCTCTGATACTCTTCTGTAAAGTGATCGTCATGCTCGACCCACTTGTGGATCTCCACACGATTTGTGGGTTTGTAGCGGACCTTCACGAAGCCACCCTGCAGCGCTTCGGGCCACATGGGGAAATCAACAAACTCATGACCGCAGACACCGGAGTAGGCGGGGAGCCCAGCGGCTCTGGGGTGCTGCGTCGGGTAGGGAGGATTCGTCGCATGAAAGGCACTGGCAAAGATCGGATGACTGGCCACATGATAGCCCCAATCATCGAAGGTCACGCCCCAGGGATTGGTGTTAGGGTAATTTCCGAAGGTCCGCAGCCTCTGAGAGTCTGGATGAAATTGAAACCATGCCGAGTTCTTGGCTCGGATCGGTCCATAAGGGGTTTCCACTTGAGAGTTGTGGAAGATCGCCTCACGGAATAACAAATCGCCATCAGGGGTCCACACGAAATCGTGCAAGGCATGATGAGAATCTTCCGTGCCGAAGCCGGTCAGGATATGCTCACGCGTGTCTGCCTTGTCATCGCCATCTGTATCGCGGAGATGGGTCAAATGAGGTTCCTCTGATACATAGACACCGTTGTCCGTGAGCACGAATGAGAGAGGGATATGGACGTCATCCGCCCACACCGTAGATTTGTCCGCTTTGCCATCCCAATCCGTGTCTTCGAGGATGACGATCTTATCGTTCGGTTCCTGACCCGGATAAATGTGAGGGTAAGTCGTGGAGCATGTCACCCAGAGGCGACCTTTCGCATCCCAGCGCATCTGAATCGGGCACGCGATCTCCGGGAATTCCTCCTCGGAGGCGAAGAGATTGACCTCGAATCGGGGATCCACGCGGAAAGCCTTCAATTCATCGGTCGGCGAGAGCCACTCGTTGGCTCCTCGGGATTGCAATGCTCCCTCTAGCGGAGGCACATTAGTGTCTGCTGTTTCTAACGTTTGCCCCTTGGCCAGGGCCCACGCGCGTTCATCGCGATTCGACGCCATGATCTCGAAATTCCGCATCGCGGGAAGGAAATCGAGGTAGCCGTATTTCTTGTTTCGGCCGCCTGTGTAGTAGAACGTGTTGAGAGGACGATACCGCCGAAAGTACTGGCGATTCTTATCGATCAAGACCTGCCGGACTTCCTCGTTCACCTCTGGAGCCGATTGGGCAAAGACCTCGCGAAACAGGTTCCCATCGACTTGTGCGTATCCTGCATCTGTGAGGTGCGCTCCATTGATCGTCCAATCCGATTCGCCATTCTCAAAGAGTGCCAGAGACGGCGTGTAAAGGTCGGCGAAACCAATCTTCTCTGCCGTGGCTACTTCAGCCATCGCTTTGGTAAAGGCAGAGAGTCGTGCGTTGTTCAGATCGGCTGCGGGAACGCCCTGAATGTTCTCATTGGCGATCGGGGAAAGCAGAACGATGCGTGGTCCTTTCTTTCCGTTGAAAGCGAGCGTCCTTGTCGTGGTGATCCATTGGGTGAGGCGGTCGCGGAAGTCAGGGAGGCTATCGAGACCACCAAAGGATTCGTTGTAACCAAACGCGGCAAAGATCACGTCGATCTTCTCACGCGTCAGGTGCTGCGCTACCGTCGCGAAATTGTCAGGACGTGGTTGCAAGTCCACTTCATCGGCAGACCACGCAAAGTTCCGAATCACCAGTTCATGCTCGGGATGCGCTTGCACGAGCATGGCTTCGAAATAGGCCATGAGTTGAGCGCGATCGAGAAACGTGTTTCCTACAAAGGCGATGCGATCACCCTTGGCGAGTTTCAACGGCAGAGTGGTTTCGATTGGCTCTGCGGATCCTGCCATGGGGGCATCTTTGGCATAGATACCGAATGAATTGAGATCGGCGGTCGCTTCTTGGGCATGCAAGGAGGCGACGCTTGCCACCACTAGTG
>JBLHHN010000010.1:0-41795 GCA_047616785.1 Verrucomicrobiales bacterium | reverse complement strand
GAGATGCTCCGCATTGGCACATGCGACAGTCCCTGACAATTCACCATTGTAGGGATAGAAGACATCCAAAACGCGCCCCGAATCGACAGATTCACCAGCGACATAAGATGTGAGATTCAGAGGCATCGTGTTAGGCTCCGTTGCAGGTGAAATCAAAGATGTCCGCGTTTCGCGGATCGCCAGCCGCCTTGGCTGCGTAAGCGCTGTTTAGCGGCCTTGATAGGATCATGGGGACCATTTCCTCATACCGGCCGCCGTGAGAACGCAGGCCACCTTTCAGCACACTGAGATCATGATGCTCAGGAGCACGCCCAACGACATAGTTTCTACCGCATAGAACGGTGAGATCACCGATCCGATCTTCGGCCAGCTCAAGTTTACGGGTAGACATCTGACGATCATACACCTCGGTGATGCCATCCAAACTCATGAGGTATTCCGCGATCGAAGCACCTTTGCGAGGATCGTCCAAATGCACCATGACCAAGGCACCAAGTGCGCCATGATGGACAACATAAGGATCCGTAATCGGGCAGATAACACGGATGCCTTCGGGCCCGAATTTCTCATGCAAGACGCTTTCCACGTAGATCACGTTGGGCGAACCATCGGCCGAGTTCTTGGCATTCATGCCATGGTCCGCCGTGATACCGATGACGGCTCCAAACTCAAGCAGCCGTCCAATCTGTTCGTCCATCGCTGCGTAGAAATCGAGCGATTCCTTCTCTTCAGGGGCGAACTTGTGCTGCATGTAATCGGTGAGAGAGAGATAAAGGAAATCGGCACGGCCTTGCTCAATCAAGGCCGCCCCAGCTTCTAACACATAGACGGAAGCGTCTCCGGAATAGATCTCAGGACGAGGTTTGCCAATGATGCTTTCGGCATTGTCCACGCCGTGGGTTTCCTGCTTCGCTTCATCGACCTTCTCGCTGCTGAAAGCGATTCCGCCGAGTTCAACGATTCCGTCACCTAACACCGTCCGCAACTTATCCTTCGCCGTGATGAAGGCGACTTTGCGTCCTGCTTTGGCCGCGGTGGTGAGAATCGTTTCGCAACGAAGGTACTCTGGAGAATTCATCATGACCTCTTCACCAGTGTCAGGATTGAGGAAAAAATTCCCACAGATCCCGGTCACCCTTGGTGGCACGCCTGTGACGATGGCGGCGTTGTTCACATTGGTGAACGAAGGCAACGCACCACGGATCATTCCGCGATACCCTTGAAGTGCCATTTTCGCCAAGTTCGGCATGCGCCCTTGGGCCAAGGACACGGAAAGGTACTCGTCCGCGCAACCATCGATGCAAATCACGACCACCGGTTGCGTGGGTGGACGATACGTTCTGCCGTTGACTTCAAAGTCTGTCATTAGGGCGCATCTTAGAACGTATTTACTAGGATCGGCAACGAGCCTTATTGCTAAATGAGCTGGCTATTTGGGTCCGCAGATTTCGCGAAATTTTCGCAGATGGATTCTTCGGAAGATTGGGTCCGTAGATTTTCACAGATCGGATTCTTCGAGACTAATGTGTGGAGATCATCCGTTTGAACTGAGGGGAAGGCGCTCCGAAATTGAGAAGAAGCCCGCGCTGGAAATGGGTCGCTTTAAGATAGTTCAGGGTTTGGGACTCCTCTTTTCCACCAATCTCTGACAAGGCTTTGATCTCGACGATGATGTTGTCAAAGCAGACAAAGTCGGCCCGAAAAGAGGTCTTCAAAAGTTCACTTTTGTAGAAGATCGGAATCGGAAACTGTTCCTGGAAAAGAACGCCACGAATCACGAATTCGCGAGCCAAAGCCTCTTGGAACACGCTCTCAACGAATCCGAAGCCAAGCTCTCGAGGCACCTCCATCGCGGCCCCAATAATTGCATGTGTCTGCGGATCCTTGCTCGTAGTATTCATAACAAACAATCTTACCCTATCAGATCACTCACCATCTAGCTGACATCTGAAGAATCCAATCTGTGAAAATCTGCGAAATCTGCGGACCGAATCCTCTAGCCGAGATCTGCGGACCGGTGTTGCTCACGGAACTGGGTAGCAGTCGTGCCCATCTCTCGCCTCATGAATCGGCCGAGATCTTCCATGGATTCGAATTTCATGTGCTCGGCGATCTTCTTCACTTGCCAATCAGTGGTGCGGAGAAGTTCCTGTAGTTGTGACAGTCGAATTCGTTTGATCTCAGCCTTAGGAGCGTAGCCAAGGGCGCTGATGAAACGGCGTTTGAACGCGGCGCGCGATAAGCCGCTGTCCGCCACCAACTCGTTGACCTGCAAGGGATAAGTGATCGCATGGCGTCGAATGCGCCTTACGGCCTTGGCCACGATAGTATCGGCGATGTGTAGGATGTCCGTCGACTCACGTTCTACCAGACCGACCACCGGGGCCACGGTTGTCATCGGCACGTCTTTCTCACCTTGCATGAGACGATCGAGGATTCCGGCGGCTTGATAACCAATGGCCTCCCCCGGGTAACGCACGGCGGTGAGTGGCGGTGACGTGGTGTAACAGAAGAGCTCATCATTGTTCACCCCAGCTACGGCAACATCGTCCGGGACTCGGAACCCCAAGCGTTGGCAGGCGGCGATGATCGTGGCGGCGGCGATGTCGTCTTTGGCCAAGATACCGATCGGCTTAGGCACCTCACGCAATTGTGGGTCCATGAATCGACGCAAAGTCTTCCAACGTTCCTTCAACTGTCCCAGACGTTTCACTTCCACGCCCAGTTGAAGACTTTCGAAGCCAGCTTCTCCCAACACCTCATCGAACCCACGTGCGCGGGCACGGGAATAGGCCCGAGATTGATCGCCCCAGAAGGCGAAATGACGCAAACCGAGACCGACAAAGTGCATAGCCACGATCCGACCAGACTCTGCGAAATCCGGAACAATGATCGGCACCCCCAGACCAGCCGATTCACTGCTAATACTAACAATGTCCGTGTTCCGACTTCTCCATGCCCTGATCTCTGCGGCCGAAGGACGGAAGACGATGAGACCGTCTCCTTTCCAGAAACGATTGATCGTCACGGGCTCCAATTCGTGCGTGGAATCGATGGGCGTCTGAATCTGCCATGGCTGGTGCAAGCGCCTGTATTGGAGCACGCCACGATAGATCTCATGGGTGAAACGTGCCCATGAAGCCGTTCGAATGCCAACAATAGGGACCAGACGTTTACTCATGTTTCAGTTTAAAGTAACAGATTCGTTGAAGTGGGGCGATCCAAATTGCCAGTTGAATTAGCGTTTCGGCGTGTTGCTTCGGATCGGCGGAATTTTCATACTTGTCACTGTTATTTTTGAATGATGCGCGTCACTCTTTCCCGAACTTCTATGATCTGTCGTGCACTACTGGCACTGGCTTTGGGAAACGTGACTTCCCAGGCGGACAGTGTGTTCAATGATCGACATGTCTTGGTGATCGGAATCGATGGATGCCGGCCGGATTCCATATTGCCTGCCGATGCCCCTCATTTGCATCAACTGATCGAGAACGGCGTGGTGACCTATCGGGCATTCGCAGGCGGCGAGAAAGGGAGAGCCTCCCAACAAGCGACTTCCAGCGGCCCTGGTTGGTCTAGCATATTGACGGGTGTTTGGTTAGACAAACATGGCGTGAGAAACAACGATTTCACGGGCGATCACTATGATCAGTACCCGCATTTCTTTCAACGCCTGAAAGAAGTTGAACCTGATTCTTATCTCTCATCGATCGTCAGTTGGAATCCAATCGACACATCGATAGTGGCACCCGTGGATGCCTACACCGATTTCAGAGGAAAGGGTCAGGGTGGCAATGAGGTCGTTCGAGATCATTGGGTGCGAGACGAGGCTGTGGAACATCTGCAGACAGAGGATCCCGACGTGCTTTTCTTGCACCTCGATCAAGTGGATGGCGCCGGCCATGGCAACGGATACGGCCCTCATATTCCTTCCTATCTTCGCGCGATTGGCGATGTGGACGCTCTCATTGGCGATGTGCTAGACGCTATCGAAGCTCGACCCAATCGTGATCAGGAGGATTGGTTGACCATTGTCACCACCGATCATGGCGGACTAGGGTCCTCACATGGAGGCCAAACGGATGATGAACGCACGATCTTCTTTCTTGTCAGTGGGGATCAGACGGCACAGATCGTTTCCGAGCGCCAGCCAGGGCACACGGCCGTTCCGTGGACGGTGCTTGAGTATCTGGGCCTGCCGATCGAGGCTGCGTGGGGCTGGGAAGAAGAGGCCTTTGGCCTGCCGCCGTATCCGCCGTCGCAATTGAGGGCCTCACCTGGGATTGGAAAGGTTATCGTCCTTCGCTGGAAAAAGGCCATTGATCTAGAAGCGAAACAGTTAGTCTTGAAACGGAATGGACGCGAACTCGCTCGGCTCCCAGTAGAGGCGACGCAGTTCGTCGATGAGATTCCTGATGCGTTCTTTGCTTTGCAAGTCGTCTACACATTGGAAGTGGAAGGATCGGAGAAAGCGATCACACCGTTGCAGTTCCAGATCGATGTTCCGAAATCATTGGCCGATGCCCTTGTCTTGCACTGGCCTCTGGATGGAGACGCAGATGATACCAGTGGCAACGGGCATCACGGCACTGTGTCAGGACCGTCCAATACGGCCGCTGGCGCTTTCAAAGGACAAGCGATCTCATTTGGGCAAAATGAGGGTGCTGAGAAGATCATCACACCGCTCACGGACGCTTTGAGATTCGAACGATTCACAGACTTCAGCATCGGACTCTGGGTGCGCACGGCATTCAGCACCGACGGAGTCCTCATCGGCAACAAGCCCTCCGGCAAAAGCGCAAATGAAGGTTGGGGACTCTCTATCTTGGGGGATGGCTCGCTACGCTTGAACATCGGAGATGGGATTCGTCAGGAAACATTGGCGACACCTCTTGGCGTTGTGTCAGGGGGAGATTGGCACCACGTGGGGGTTGATATCGATCGACTCGATGTGGCCAGCATCTACATCGATGGCCAGTTGATCGCTTCGGCAAGCGTGGAGCAACTCAAGGCAAGCGATGGTCCAGGGCCACTCTCGTTAGGCGAAGGAATCAAGGCCCTCATCGATGACTTACGAATCTGGCGGCGGAGCCTAACGGATGATGAATGGCAATCCCTCTACGAAGACCGCGCTGGCCCCCATGCCTGGAGAAATGAGCAATTTGACTTTGGAGAGCGTTTCGATCCTGAAGTTGGGCTTTGGGAATCTGATCCAGATCGCGATGGTCGCACCAATCTTGAAGAGTTTGCGCTAGGTTCGAATCTGCGAAAGCCAGATGCCACGCCCGCACTTCGCGTGGAGTTCAAGAACGGTTCACCAGTGTTGCTACTCTCTCAATCCACTGGCGGCACGGGTGATCCTCTCGGTCACTACCGAGTCCATGGAATCAGCTCAATTCTTGAAATGAGCCTTGATCTTGGCACTTGGCAGATTCTCGAGGATTCTGGCAACATGCTCGAAATCGACTATCACGAAGACGGCACCCATTCTGTTCGTTGGCAACCGGAACCATCACATCAGCCACGCTATTACCGAATGCGTTACACCTTAGAAGATGATTCTAACTAAATTGTCATTTCTCCCACAAGCAACGTGACGAATTCTTCTCTCATATTCCTTATCCACATGTTTCGACATCGCTTCACTTCACAAATCGCCGCACCCAAGATGCAATCGCCTAATTACCTAAAAAGACTTGCCAGCTGCATGCTGGCTTCACTGGCACTGCCCCTGCAGGGTCAGACGCTCTATGAAGAGAACTTCGATAGCGTCACTCTCGGCCCGAACGTCGATGAAGGCGTGGCGAGTGATGCTGCCTGGACGGCGTCGCCACCTGCGGGATGGACCGTTGACAATTCCAAGATGCCGATGGTCGATGGCGAACTGATCGGCACGACGGAATGGCGTGGCTGGACCTTTGCCGATCCTGCTTGGTGGGCATCGGTGGATGATCAGCGTCGATCTGATTTCACCAATGCTAGTGGCGCCGCTGCGGTGGCTGATCCTGATGAATGGGATGATGTCGGAGGCCCTGCAGGCGTGGGGAATTTCGAATCCTATCTCATTTCTCCTGGCATTGATGTATCGAGTGCCGCAGGAAGCACCGTTTCCTTGACTTTCGATTTCAGTTGGCGGCCGGAGGGCAATCAGACGGGCAATGTCACGGTCGCTTTTGACGGCGCGGAAGCCGTTGAAATCTTCCGTTTGGACACGGCAACCTCGACTGACGATATGACCAACGAACGCAAAGTGCTTTCTTTCTCCATCCCAGCTGGGGCGCAGGCGATGGTCCTCAGTTTCGGAATGTTTGATGCCGGAAACAACTGGTTCTGGGCCATCGATAATATTTCCATCCTACCTTCGGCAGACTCTGTCTTGCCCTCAAATCTTGTGGGCACTGCCGAATTGTTGGCTAAGAAAGTGACCTTAGAATGGCAGCCAGCCTCGAACATCGCAGGCACTCTTGAGGTCTTGCGCGACGGCGAAGTGATTGCTGAGCTACCCATCGATGCGACAAGCTATGTGGATCAGTCGCCCCCTGGCATTGATGCAGAAGGGGGCATTGCGTTCACTTATGGGTTGCGCGTGAAGGGTGAAGGGATTGATGCCGAGCCCTTGAGTCAGGAAGTGGTCTATTCCACGGGAGCGGCCTTGCGCACACTCTTTGAAGAGAACTTTGATAGTGTCACCTTGGGTGAGAGTGTGGACGAAGGAGGCTTGGGAGAAGGCATGGATTGGACCGCCGAACCGCCAGCAGGCTGGACGGTCGACAACTCCAAGATGCCGATGCTCGATGACGAGTTGATTGGCACCACGGAATGGCGTGGTTGGACCTTTGCCGATCCTCTCTTCTGGGCATCCGTGGATGATCAGAGGCGATCCGAATTTGTGAATGCGTCAGGAGCAGCTGCCATCGCGGATCCTGACGAATGGGATGACAATGGAGGCCCCGCAGGTGTGGGCAATTTCGAGTCCTATCTCATTTCACCACAGATCGATGTCGCGGCAGAGGCAGGCGGAAACGTGTCGATGGTCTTTGACTCAAGTTGGCGGCCTGAGGGGAATCAGAAGGGAAATCTCACCGTATCGTTCGACGGAGGAGCGGCTCAGGAACTTCTGCTATTGAGCACCGGAACTACCCAGGACAACGAAACGAACGCAGTCAAAGTCCTCTCTATCAGCATCCCTGCCGAGGCCACTCAGATGGTGCTGACCTTTGGAATGTTCGATGCCGGAAACAACTGGTTCTGGGCGATCGACAATGTAAGGGTGACCACTGAAGCCGTGCCGATTTGCCCTACTGCTCTCTCTGCCACTTCGGATCAGGAGGCGAACACCGTCAGTCTCACATGGATGACTGGAGCGAATCTCGAAGATGCGACCATCGAGGTCTGGCGCGACGGAGCGATGGTCGCCAGCGGCCTTGCCCCAGACTCCACTGAGTATATTGATGCGGTCATAGTGGCCAACCCCGACGAGAGTCTTATTCTCAAGTACGAAGTGCGTATGATAAACGCTCCTTTGGAATGCGTTCCTCTGACCAGGACGGTTGTTTTCTCGCAAGGCGAGATCATGAAACTAGCGCAATGGGATTTTGAAGAAGGCGCAGGCGGCACGACTTCGAGTGATGGCTTTGTCGGCACGTTGGTGGATCTGTCAGAGGATTCGTGGGTGAACCCAGGGTTCCTCGGAGGGGCGCTGGAGTTTGAAGGCGAAGGCTACGTCGACTTCGGAACCAGCGAAGAAGATGACGCCGACCGCGCCAAGTCGGCTGGCTTGCGCCCAATAGCAGGACTCACCATCGCAGCCTGGGTCAAGCCTAACGAGTTCACCGAGTGGGCAGGCATTGCAGGGACGCTCTTTGATTCGGGTTCTGCGGAGGGTGGTTTCTATCTCAACACGCGGACTCCGAGTGATTTCTCTTTCGCTCTTGCCACGGAGAGCGACGGAACGCTCACCTACTTGCGTGCGGAAGGCATCCCTGGTGAATGGTCCTACGTGGTGGGAACCTACGATGGCGAAGAACATCGACTCTACCTTAATGGCGAACTGGCCGCGAGTCGTCCCGCGTCAGGCCTGATCGATTACGATCCAGAGCCTTATGGGTTCCAGATCGGCACGTTCATTGATGACAATGAAGATACTCGATTTAGCGGTCAGATCACCCAAGTCGCGATGTGGAATGGGGCGCTGCCTGAAGAGCAGATCAACTTGCTCTACGAGATTGGCAAGGCAGGTGACAACATTGACCCCGCTCTCGATTCAGACGGCGATGGCTTGCTAGACGAATGGGAAACCACGAACTTTGGCGACTTGACCACCTACAGTGCACTCGATGATCCGGACAATGATCAACTGATCAATCTCGCCGAGAACAAGGAAGGTACGGATCCGAACTCCGAAGACACCGATAGTGATGGTGTGAGTGACAGCACTGAGATCGCCTTCGGTTCCGATGCTACTGATGGGAATGCCAAGCCCGGAGCGACTGCCGTCGCCTTGCTCAAATCGAACGGAAACACCCAGAGCTGGGCAACTCCGGCAGTGTGGTCGAATGGAGAAGCGCCGGGTGCTGGGAAGCCCTACTTTGCCAACGGAGGCTTCGCACCGCACCTGCGAACACCTGCGGAGGGCAATGCCATGTTTGGAGGAAGTTCCTTAGAACTCTTCAACGGCGCCCAACTCTGGGTGCAAAGCGCTAGTGCAAAGGTCTCTGAACTTGTGCTCAATTCCGCGCGTCTTGCGCAAGGCGGCGGTTTAGGCAGCACGGTTCAGTTAGGCGGCGGCAGCATTCAAGTGGTAGAGCCATCGTTCATCTTCTTTGAACAGAACAACAGCACGCTTGAGATCAGCTCCACCATCTCGGGTGATCAGAAATTATCTCTCAGCCCGTCCAACCCTTTCCGCAGCAAACTCTTGGAAGGCAATACGGTGACGTTGCTCGGTGACAATAGTGCCTTCACAGGAGGCTGGGAGATCGAAGGCATCACAGTGAAAGCTGGAACCAAGAACGCATTCGGAAATTCAGACATCACGCTGATCAATGCCACCCTGGACCCTGACTCTAACCTCAACATGCCTGCACAGAAACTGAGACTCGAAGGAGGTTTGATCAAGATCGTGCTCGACCAAGACATGGCCTTTGCCGAGGTCAACGTAGGCGATGCCTTTAGTTTTCCCGCTGGCACTTACACGGCGGATGATTTGCTAGGCCTCGGATTCACTGAAGAGAATGTCGTGGATGGCGGTGGCAGTCTGGTCGTAGGCGGCGAAGTCGATCCCGGACCTGATCCAGAGCCAGAACCAACCGGTGATTTCCGGGTGACGTCGATTTCTTCCATCAGTCTGACGGAGATACAGCTAAGCTGGACAAGCGCCGCCGATTCCACCTACACTGTGGAAACAAGCGGGGACGGCCTATCCTGGCAGAATGCACAAACTGGAATCGTCGGCGCCGCCGGAGAGACCAGTTCCACGATCGCAAGCGAAGGGGCTCTGCAGCTTCTCCGCGTGCGCAAACAGTAATGTTACTCCCAACCATTCAACTCCCAACCATTCAACTCCCAACCATTCAACTCCCAACCATTCAACTCCCAACCATTCAACTCCCATGATACCCTCTTCCCTATTCAAGCCCACCTTGTTAGCGCTGATCGGCTTTGCCGGGCTAGCCGACGCATTGTTAGCGCAAGACATCACCCTTGTTAGGCGATTCGCTGCATGGAATGATCCTGTCGCTTGGTCAGACGGCGCCGCCGCCGGTGCTGGCAAGGCCTACGTCGTCGACGCTGCCGGTCAAGACCTGACCAGCCCTCGAGCATTCAGCCCTGCGTTCCGAGGAAATTCATTAGACATCCAGAGTGGCGGCAATCTCGACTTGCGGCATTTCGGTGGTGCGGCGGGCATTGCGGATCTCACCTTATCTGGCGGAGCCATCACGCACGGAGCCGGACGCACGGTGGGTGTGGGAGGTTTGAATGACCTGATCACTGTGTCAGGAGATTCCAAGATCGTCGTCGTGCGCACTTCGCAGACGCTGGAAGTGCAATCCAGGCTCTCAGGCACGGGTGGTCTCACCGCAGAAGGTGCCAGCGTCGAGCCAGGTGATCGTGCGACCATTGCTTTGTTGGGCGTGGGAACGGATTTTTCAGGCGACTGGAACATCTCCAACGTGTCCTTGAATGCGGTGACCCCGGATTCTCTCGGCTCCGGCAATGTCCTGATCACGGAAGGCACGCTGGACTTTGACTATCGCTACAACAACCCTAGCGGGACATTGACCATTCAGGGCGGCGAGAGCCGGCTGTTGCTCAATCGGGACATCGCTTTTGGAGAAGTCTTCTTTGGCCAAACGAAACTGCCCGACGGGGTGCATCCATGGTCGTTCTTCGACGAACTCGGCGCAGGCGAGCAGATCATTGATGGCGGTGGACGCCTGATCATCGGCGATCAAGACGCAGATGATGATGGCATGCCGGACGTGTTGGAAACGGAATTCTTTGGAGACATGAGTAAGACAGCCGAAGCGGATGAAGATGGCGATGGCCTCACCAACGGTGCTGAAGTGAGTGGCAATAGCGACCCGACAAAAGCGGACACCGACGAAGATAGCCTGAGTGATAGTGCCGAGATCGCAGCAGGCTCAGATCCCAATGTGGAAGACACCGATGGTGATGGGGTGACGGATCAAGCGGAGGTGGAAACGGAGCTGACCAACCCGCGCTCTGTCGATACCGACGGAGACTCGGTCAGTGACGGTGACGAACTCACCAATGGCACGAAGCCGCTTCTCGCGGACACGGATGCGGATGGATTTGATGACGGCACCGAGTTGGCCGCCAACTCGGATCCTAACAATGCCGAAGACAAGCCAAGCGGCAGTTTCATCCCAGCTCAAGTCGAAGTCGGCGCTCCCGTTCTGTTGGAAGTGCGTTTCGGTGATGGCGATCCGATTGGCACGAAGGAGGCTAACATGGCTCTCAACACCGATGAACCAGAGATTCTCTTTGTCACCACCGCGAGCGATGGCACAGGCCTCACGGATCCGATCACTGGCGAAGACTCTCAACAAGCAGTCGTCGGATTCTTCATGGACCCGCGCACCTTGGAGCAGACGCGCGATCCCTTTGTCATCCTGGGAAATCCAGATGGCGAACTGCGGAAATTGGATGTGAAGTACAACCCTCTTTCCAAACAGTATGTGGTGGCGACAGCGGCTCAAAGTTACCGCCCCAGTGCTCAGGTCGTTCCTCTGATCGCTCTGGTGAATCCTAATAGTGTCGCTGGCGCGGGAGATCCCGTGGCCAAGGCCTTTACTTACAATGGAGACACGGCGCTCAGCTACGATGATGTGGCGGTGGCGGTGAGCACGAACAACGGAAACATCTTGCTCGTCGCTGAGTTCAAGTTCGCTGGCGAAGGCGAGGGTGTCGTAGGTGCGATGTTCGACAAAGACGGAAATGTGCTCACTCCAGAGTTCACCCGCTTGGACCGCCTGCAAGCCGTCGGTGATGAGGATGACCCAGATGTGCTCTTCTTACCTAACAATGACGCCTTCGTCTTCCTGGTCAACACAGATGGAGATGCTGCTCCGGATCTCTTGGATCGCATCACGGGATCGATCATTCAGGGCGAACCTGATGCTGACGGCAAGCTTCAGCTAGGCGCGCAAGTGGTGCTCGGAGCGGATCGCAAAGAAGGTGTGGCTGAGGGACACGCGGCCGCCATTGAGAATCCTTTCACCAACGAACTGATCGGGGCGCTCGACTACAACAATGGTGCAGACGGTGGCGATATCTTCTACTTTGAGGTCGGTCCGGCACCGGAGTTTGAGATGACAACCACTCGGGATCAGATCCCCTATCTAGAGGCGAGCGGAAGCAACCCATATCAGCAGCGCCACCCGCAACTAGCGGCAGACCCTAACAGTGGCGTGATCGTCGTTGGCCATCATGTCCTTTCCAGCGCTGCGGATCCTCCGTTGCCAAACGGCTATGCTTTGACCGTGTTGGGGCCCGACGGCGCGGTGCTCCCTGGACGAGACGAATTGAACAATGGCTTTCATGCCTTCCTGGAAAATGAAGCCCCCACGAACAATGACGCGAACTGGACCAATGTGAAGTATGATCCCCTGAGTGATTCGTTCATCGTCGTCTTCGCCGACAACGATGGTGAGACCAAGGTGGTGCGATTCACGGTCGTTTCCAATCACTTGGAACAGCCCAGTGAAGGCGGTGGAGATGGTGGTGGCGAGCCGGTTCCTGATGGCTCGTTGTACAGTGAGGACTTCGAGGGGCTCACTCTTGGAGAGAATGTGGATGAGGGCGTCGTCGGGGAAATGGTCTGGACGAATGTGCCACCTGCCGATTGGACGATCGATAATAGCAATCTTTTCGGAGCGGACGAAGAAGGCGTGGGCGTGACCGAATGGAAGGGCTGGACGTTTGCTGACAAAGATTGGTGGATCGAAGCAGCCGAAGACCAACGGCGCTCCGAATGGCTGAGTGGCAAAGGCACTGTCGCCATCGCCGACCCTGATGAATGGGATGACCTCGGCGGCCCTGGTGCGCAAGAACCCGGTGGCTTCAATACCTTCATGACCACGCCGACGATCTCGTTAGAGGGCTTGCCTGCGAACACGGCCGTGCTAAGCTTCGACTCGAGTTGGCGTCCAGAGTTCGATGACAACTACCATCAATCTGGCAATCTCACCGTCACTTTTGATGGCGGCGAACCAATCGAACTTTTCGAGTGGCTTTCGGATCCAGGTTCGCCCAATTTCAAAGGCGAAGCAATCGATGAGCGCGCGATTGTCCCCCTGAACAACCCCGAAGGCGCGACGAGCATGGTCATCACATTCGGCATGTTTGATGCCGGGAACGATTGGTGGTGGGCGATTGATAACATTGATGTATCAACGGGCTCGGTACTATCCAAGGTTGCGGGACGCCGCAGTAATGTCCTGTTGGAAATTACCGATACCGGCTCAAGTAAGATCGACGCGGGCAGTGTCATTCTCCAAATCGATGGTCAAGCTGTCGAAGCAGACGTGACCAAAGATGGCGGTGTGGTTCGGATAGAATACCAGCCTACACCACCGTTCATCGCGGGTTCTCAACATGCCTATGTCATCAGCGCCAAAGATGAAGCGGGATCGCCGGTGCAATTCGAGGGCAACTTCGATGTGCCCGTTCCCCTTCTTCCTGAAGATGCTCTTGCAGGCCCTGCCGGAGTCGATGGTGAGTTCGGCGTGCGCTACATTTATGAAGGTGGCACCATCAACAGTGCCGGAGACGCCATCGCCGCCATCCTCGCGGTGGCGGATGGTACGTGGGAAGGCGAATTCTTCGATACCACCCATGCTTTCATCAATCACGGCGACAGCAACGGGCTGTTCCCAGAGAGTGAAGCCTATCCAGAAGAAGCGTTTGTGTCAGAAGATTTCGTGCAGTTCTCAAAAGGCACCCTCCGCGTGCCAGAGTCTGGCGAATACACCTTCGGGGTGCAGACGGACGACGGATTCGCACTACGAATTCTAGGGGCCGAGTTTAGCTCCGTCCAAGGACAAGGGACCGTGGATCCTGGAAATGCGAATACCATGGCGCATCCAGGCACCACCGGAAACAGCTCCACCCGTGGCACTGTCACATTGACACGAGGAGACTACGACATCGAATTTCTTTGGTTTGAACGTGGTGGAGGCGACTTCGGCGAACTCTACATCGCGAAAGGTTCCTTCGATGGTGATGGCGAAACTGACACCTGGCAACTCGTGGGCAAACCTGAGGATGGCGAAACAGCTTTCGTCACTCTGGTAGGTTCCCCGCTGGCCATCCCTGACATTGTTGACATCGCACGGACGGACACTGGTATTGAAGTTGATTTCACAACGCCAGCGCCTGACAGTGATCATGAGATGCAGCAAAGCGTGGATCTCCTCGGATGGAATCCGACCGCTGATGCCGTTCTTACGGACGTCGGAGATGGCCTATTCCGTTTTGGAACGGCGCTTCCTGCCGATCCTGAACTCTTCTTCCGCGTGGCCATCCTGCCTCCACCGCCTCTCTTGGCCAGTGACTTTGAGAATGGCGCCGATGGCTGGACCGCGGCCACGGCTGCTGGCGATACCCTGTGGGAACTCGGCACCCCTAATGCCGGCGGCCTCACGACAGCGGCCAGTGGCACCAGCGCTTGGGGCACAGCCATCGCTGGCAACTACGGACCTGGCACAGTGGCTTCCCTGCAGTCTCCGGTGATCGATCTTGCAGGTGTGATCCGGCCCAAACTGAGCTTCAACTACTTCATCGATTCCACCCTCGAAGCTGAGGGCGGGCAGCTCCGTTTCCTCGATGAAGCCGGTGAAGTCCTTTTCACCCGTCAGGAGATCTTCTCCGGCCAGACGGACACCTGGACGCCCTTCGTCCTGACACTTCCACGTGAAGTGCGTGATCTAAAGATCATCGTCGAGTTCCGTTTCCTCTCAGATGGAGACGGCGCCGTCGGCGCGGGATGGTACATTGACGATGTCGTCGTCGACGGCTGATCTTAACGTGAGAGAAACTCTAGTCACCAACACTCCGGTTCGGCCGGAGCATGCTTTCCCACAAGGACCGTTTCCCAAGGCTGCGCGCGCCGTCATCGTCGGCGGCGGCGTGGCTGGGGCGAGCGTGGCCTATCATTTAGCGAAACTAGGATGGAAGGATGTGGTCTTGGTAGAGCAAGGGCGCGTTGGTAGTGGGACGACCTGGCACGCGGCAGGGATGGTGGGCCAATTGCGCACGAGCAGCAGTCAGACCAAGATCAACAAGTACAGCGTGGAGCTGTACCGTCAGTTGGAAGAGGAAACGGGGCATGACATTGGTTGGCTGGAGGTGGGCAGCCTCATTGTCGGCACTTGTGAGGAAAGAATGACCCAGCTACGTCGCACAGCGGCCATGGCGGAGGTCTTCGGCGTGGAGGCGACGATGTTAGATGCCGACGAATCCCAAGAGAAATGGCCTCTCATGCGCACGGATGATGTGTTAGGCGGCGTATGGTTGCCGCGCGATGGGCGCGTCATCCCTGGTCATACGGCGATCGCCATGGCGAAGGGCGCGGTGAATCGTGGGGCGACCATTCTGGAAGAGACGCGGGTGGCAGAGGTACTGATGAAGGATGATCGCGCAGTGGGTGTGCGGACGGATCACGGTGACATTCAAGCGGACGTGGTGATCATGACAGGCGGCATGTGGACCCGGCAATTGGGCTTGCAGATGGGTGTGGATATCCCGCTCTATCCGGTGGAGCACCATTACATTCTGAGTGAACCAATCGAGGGTGCGGGACGCGATCTCCCTTGCTGTCGTGATCCTAATTCTGCGCTGTATTTCCGCACCTTGGATGATGGATCGATCAAGGTGGGAGCATTCCAGAAACAATCGGAACCATGGATGGTTGAGCGGATTCCTGACGATTTCTCATTTGCTCTGTTAAAAGATGATTGGGAGCACTTTGCTAAGCCTTTGGCCGCAGCGAAACATCGGATTCCTGCGCTACAGGACGCGAAGTTTCCAAAGTTCGTCAATGGCCCCGAGAGCTTCACGCCGGACAATCAATTCATCATGGGACCGCCCGCTGGGATTGACGGCGTCTTTGTGTTGGCGGGCTTCAACTCGGCAGGCATTGCATGCGCAGGCGGCGCGGGCAAGTATGCGGCGGAATGGTTGGAAGAAGGGACTCCTAGCATTGATCTGTGGTCCGTCGATATCCAGCGATTCATGCCATTTCACAATGACCGCGCCTTCTTGCGGGCGCGCGTCAGCGAAACGTTAGGATTGCATTACCAGATGGCTTGGCCGAATCGGGAATTCAAGTCTGCACGAGGACTGCGGGTGACGCCACTGGCAGAGCGCTTGCGGCTGCGAAACGCTTGCTTCGGAAGCTCCATGGGCTGGGAACGGGCCAATTGGTATGCGCCTGAAGGCGTTGAGCCTGTGGTAAATTACAGTTTCCAACAACAGAACTGGGCACCGCATGTCGCTGAGGAAGTGCGTGGTTGCCGAGAGAACGTGGCGATCTTCGATCAATCGACGTTCTCTAAGTATGTGTTTCGCGGTGAAGATGCTCTGCCCATCTTGCAACGCTTGTGCGGAGCCAATGTGGATGTGCCAGTAGGGAAAACCGTCTACACTGGGCTCTTCAATGAGCGCGGCACGTTTGAGTCGGATTTGACACTCGTGAGGGTGCGTAACGATGAGTTCTACATCATCACGGCCACGACGCAGACAGTGCATGACTTTGACTGGATCAGTCGTCACATCCCTCGCGGCGCCGATGCGGATTTACTCGATGTCACGACGGCGCTGGGCGTGATCAGCGTCATGGGGCCCAATGCTAGAACGCTTTTATCTCAAGTGACGGACGCTGATCTGTCTAACGAAGCATTTCCGTTTGGCACCGCGCAAGAGATCACCATCGCAGGGTGCTGCGTGCGAGCCTTGCGTTTGACTTATGTGGGCGAACTTGGGTGGGAATTGCACGCGTCCTTTGTCGATCTTCCACAGGTCTATGATGCCTTGGTAGGGCACGGTGAGCCGTTAGGCTTGGCGCACGCCGGGCACTACGCGATCAATGCCATGCGTTTAGAAAAGGCCTACCGAGCGTGGGGGCATGAACTTTCCACGGATGAGACACCGCTGGAGGCAGGGTTGGGCTTTGCCATCGATTGGTCGACGGATTTCCTCGGCAATGAGTCTTTGTTAGCTCAGAAGGGTGGCGGCATTCAGAAGCGGCTGACGGCATTCGTTCTTGATGACGCTGCGACTCAGCTTTGGGGTAGCGAGCCAATTATCAAAGATGGTCACGTCGTCGGACACACCACCTCGGCAGCTTACAGTCCGACTCTCGGCCATTCGATCGCTCTTGGGTACATTCGTCACGAAGATGATGTGGTAGGCTTCATCCGAGATGGCGGCTTCTCGATCAAAAATGATGGAAAGACGTTTGAGGCAACTGCGATGCTTCGTTCGCCCTACGATCCGAAGCGATTGAAACTGGATCTCTGAAGATCGTGATCAATTGGTCCAGTGATTGCTAACAAGTGGGACCTTGAAGCCCATTCGTTCTTGGTTAAGGTCCTCTGTCCAGCGACGCCTTTTGTTCATATGAAATCACCCTTCGCCTTCCTCGCTCTTACTTTGGCCCTTGGAATTCCCACATCCCAGGGACAGGTCCTCTACACGGAGGCGTTTGATTCTGAGGAATCGACCAAGGTCATCACCCGCGAGACATCGGACACCATCGTCCGCTACATCGATTACAGTGATTTCATGGTCGGTGATGAGAGTTTCAGCATCACTGAGGCGCCTAACAAAGTCAGCGCCAGCATCCCTGCTCGAGGCGTGTTCTTTCAGGCGAACCTGGCGGATGGGGCACCAGCTGCGGTCAATCTTGTGGCAGCGCAAAGCCGTGATGGGGAGCCAGTCATGGTGTCAGGCACTTACAAATTGACCTTTGATTACTACATCAATGTCGCCGATCCCATTCCCGCTGGCGGCACTGAGCAGATTGTATGGGGTATTGGCACTGAGAACAGCGTCATTCACAGCCGAGCCAATCGTGAAGACACGAACCTGCAAGGTGTGTGGGGCTGGCTTTCTGGTGAGAACGGTTTCGGCACCGAAGACTCGGTGGTCTATGCAGAAGGCACCGAACTGGAGCGCAAAGGGGATGGGGATAACAAAGAACTGTGGAACGCAGCTTTCGATGAGCAAAGAGAGATCCCAGGAATCCCGGCTGGAGCATGGACTCAGGTGACCATCGAAGTGTTTAGTGACCTCATTCAGGTCTCATACAATGGCGAGCTTTTTCACGCACTCCCGATCACATCAGTAAACGCTGAGGGCTTTCCCCTGTTCGGCTATGAAGATGCGTTCGGTTCGATCTCAGACGAACAAGACTTCCAGTGGGGCATCATTGATAATGTGGTGGTGGAATCGATTGTCGAGCCAGCATTGACGGTGGCGAGTGTCACGCCGTTTGAAGTCGTCACCACGCCTGGTGGGACATCCGTGGCAACCTTCAGCCTGACCAATAAACGAGAGAATACCCTCACCCTGACTCAAGCAAATCTCACAGGCGATGCCGAACTTTTCGAAGTCATCACGGCATTGCCTTTGACCATCCCGGCAGGAGAATTGGGCACTCTGGAAGTGAGCTTCAATCCAGGCACGGCTAGCGGCAAACGGACGGCCACTTTGGAATTGCTGACGGATGATCCTGACACACCACCGACGATCCTGGAGCTTGAAGCGTCACGCTTTGGCGAGCTGCTCGCGGAATTTAGATTCGATGACACAGGAAATCCGCCACTGGACTCTTCTGGCAATGACACTGCTGGCAGTTATGTCGCCAGGTCTGGTGTTCCACATGGCTTTGGAGAGCCCTCCCTCATCGGAGGAAATGGTAATTCTGTGAGCTTCTCCGATGATCACGCTGCTGGAACAGGGAACTGGGTATCTTTTGACGCTCTGCATACGCCTTCGGTGAGCATTTCTGTATGGATCAAGCCTGATGAAGGTTCGGGGGCCGACGTGATCTTCAACCGAAACGACACGGTAACGTTTGTGGACAGTGACGGCATCTACGGGCTCGCCTTGAACGAAGACGGCAGCCTCAATCTCCGGATTCGCAATGAAGATATCGTTTCAGCGCCTCCTGGAACGATAACGACAGGCACGACGTATCATGTGGCATTCACCCATCGTGATGACGATGGTTTCGATAACGAAACGGCTCTTCGAACGCGCCTCTACATCAACGGCGCGTTGGTGGATGAAGCTGGAGGCGTCGAAACGTTAGGTTACGGAGATTATCCAGAGAATGCGGCGGCGACCGATTTGCACTTTGCCACACGCGTCGCGGCCGGGAGTGGTTATGCCGGCGCATTTGATGAACTTCAGATCTACCGCGTGGAACTGGAGCCCAAGCAAATAGAGCAACTTTTCAGTGACCCAGAAATGACCGCTCGCTTCGACAACCCCAATCTCTTTGCGAGTGCCACCGGAGACTTTGGCGACGTTGTTGGTGACCAGCCCACAAGCAAAGTCATCACCCTTGCCAACAGCGGAGATTCCGAAACTCTCACTATTTCAGATACAGCGCTTACCGGATCCAGTGCTTTCAAGCTCTCAGAACTCCCAGCGAGCTTGGCGCCGGGCGAGAAAGTCGATATCACGGTCACCTTTGACCCCAAGGGGCAAATCGGCAGTTTCGCCGCGATGCTAGCATTGGAAAGCAACGATGAAAGTGATGCCTCGGTGTCCGTGTCACTCAGCGCACGCGTTGCGAACCCAAGCGGGTTGATAGCTCACTACAAGCTGGATGAAACGAGCGGGACCGATCTCGCAGACGCTTCCGGCAATGGAAGGACTGCTGCCTTGAAATTAGAAAATGGCGGATCGGTCGAATACGCCCAAGAAGCGTTGGCGTCGGGCACCTCCATTCGTTTGAAGGGCGGCGATGATAGCGTCATCGCCCTGGTTGAGATTCCGACCTCGGCAGCGCTCCCGGCATTGCCAACTTACACCGTTTCAATGTGGTTCGAGCTGGACCCCGCCGACGAGGGCACTGCATCGGTGCTCTTTTCTCAAGGAAGCGTCATTGAAACAGCGTCGGCATTGGCGTTGCTCGCGGCAGAAGAAGAAGGGCCGTTGCAGTGGGTCGTCAATGTGTCCGAAGGTGAAATCACCGCGGAAGACCTGGTGAAATCCAGGACACCCTACCACTTGGTTGTCATCCATGAGGACAGCTCACCGGCCGGCGAGGGTGCCGACCGCCTTTCCTTCTACATCAATGGTGCGCTGGTCGAGACCATTGAGGACCTGGACGCGTCGATCATCAGTGGGCCGAATTCTCCCTTCCTCTTCGGTGGTGTGCCAGGCTTCTCAGGGTTGGTTGGTCGTCTCGATGATTTGCAGCTCTATGAAAAGGCGCTCTCAGCCGAGGATGTCACGTTTCTCTTCGAAAACCCTGGAACCGCGATTGGTGCTCCCACGGAGCCTGAACCTGCGCTGGACACGGATGGCGATGGACTGAACGATGCCAGAGAGGCCGAGCTTGGCACGGATCCGGCATTGGTGGATACGGATGGGGATGGTTTCTCCGATGGACAGGAAGTCGCGGCCAAGACGGATCCCTTGAGCCGAGGCTCGCAGTTGGAAGCGATTGGCGTCGATACGGCCGATGGAGGTCGCAGCGTTTTATGGCGCAGCCAACCAGGAGTGCGCTACGTGGTCGAAGTCTCTGAGGCCCTCCAGAATTGGTCCGTGCTCAATGCCGATGTCTCTGCGGCCGAGGCAGAGGAAATGACGTCACTTCTCCATGCCGACGCTCCAGCTGGGGCTGCGTATTACCGCGTGAGCCTGAAGGAAGCTGAGTAAGCGAGTGCCGCTATTTCCGTGACCGCCTGGGCTCGCCTGGCTTGGGGATGTGTTCAAAGTCACCTTCCTCGCAGCATCGGACGAAGCCTTCCGTAAACCCTTTGAGTTGCTCCCAGACACCGCGAATCTGTTCGGATTCGTCATCGGTGATCGAGCTGTCCACGGCAGCCTTGGAAATCGTCGAAAGGAGATCAGCGAATTGCTGAACAATTTCATTGGTGGCAGGCACCACCTCGAACCCGTCTTCGCAGAAGCTTCTCGGATTGCGGACGAAATAGCCTCCCGCCTGTTCACACAGCCATTGGATGAGGCCAGTATCCTCGGTGAGCTGCCTTAGCTGATTCACCCGATCAAGAGGATTGCGGCTGCCGCTGCCATGATCGGTATTCGGCTGCGCCCACTTATAAACGAGGGAGAGCGAGAGCCCCATCTCGGCGGCGACTTCTTTTGGCCCGCGTTTCTTAAAGGCTGTTCTGATCACATCGTGCGACTCCATGATGAGACTTTTCTAGCCTATGGCAGGCTCGTGGGCGATTAGAAAAAGTGGTTTGGGCAGTCGAATTCTTAAGAGCTGGAGGATATTTCTGTCCGCGACATACGATTCCTCTTGAAAAAAACTGGTAGAATGGAGACGCATCGGGTGTATCTATATGGGAATTCGCTTGCGCAATTCAGCAATCATCCCTTACTTTGAATCAACTTTACCACAAGAGGAACACACACAGCATGAAGAAAGTGATCTTAACTACCTCCATCGCCGCAATCGCACTCGCCTTCCAGGCTTCCGCAGCGGATCTCACCGACAAACTTAGCACCGAGGCAAGCTGCAAGACGGCTTCCCAGCTCGTGACTAATGGCATGACCACGAACAGCGATGTTGCTTCCGTGATCGCGACCTTGGAGACGGCCCTGAAAGCCAAGTCCAGCTGCGCATGCGAAATCGTGACTTCTGTCATCGAAACCACCGGTGCTGATGCTAAAGGTAAGAAGGCTCTTATCTCAGCCATCGTTGAGACCGCGATCACTACGCTTCCTGAAGAGACCGCCACGATCACAGAGTGCGCCGTTGCTGCGGCTCCTGCACACGCTGCTACAATCGAGACAGTTTTGAACAAAGTTTTCGCTCGCCAAGACACCGCCAACCTCGGCGAAGGTTCTTCCAAGCAAGGGCATTCTAAGCAAGCTGAGTATGGTAAAGGTGAGGGCGAAGGTGCCCCAGACGGCGATGCCATGGATCCAGAAGGAAATTTCCCAGCCTATGCGCTGCCAGCTCCTGTCTATCTCATCGCTCCAAGCGGTGGCATCGTTGCTCCAGGAGTGTTCCAACCCCTTTCCCCAAGCAATGCGACTCCAAAGAGCTAAGTTTTAGGATTAAACGTTTTTCGAAAAGGCCTAGCTCTCTGAGCTAGGCCTTTTCTGTTTCAAGAAATGTCCCCAAAAGTTGAAGTTCAGTTCGATAAGGGGACTCTGGTCATTCAGAATCTTCCTGAGGAACACGGTGATCTTACGGGCGTTCAATGGGACACGCGCACGAAGACGCATCGAGCGCCTGCTTGGAATTATCGAGAGATCGTCATTTCCCTGAGGGATCGGAAACTCGCTTACACGGATCACGCAAAGCAGTTTGATCCCATTGCGCTGCCGCTTCGAACGGCGATTTCTCCGCGTCCGTTCCAGGCTGATGCACGGGATGCTTGGCTGAAAAATGGTAAGCACGGTGTGGTGGTGCTCCCGACTGGGGCAGGCAAGACAATCCTGGCGGTCATGCTCATCAGCCTCACGGAGAGACCGACTCTCGTTCATGTGCCGACAATCGATCTCATGCACCAGTGGATCGATGTGCTCGCCCATCATTTCGATGAGCCGATCGGCGCACTTGGTGGGGGAAATCACGAAATGGAACGATTGACCGTCGCCACCTACGACTCGGCACTGATCCACGCGACCAATCGTGGAAACCTCTTCGGCTTCGTTATCTATGATGAGTGCCATCATCTACCGAGCGATCAGTTTCAGTTCACCGCCCTCGCATCCTTGGCCCCTTTTCGACTCGGACTCACAGCCACTCCTGACCGTGCCGATGGCCGCGAAGCTCTTCTCTACAAATGGCTCGGCGGACTCTGCTACACTGCCCACATCGATGAACTCGAAGGCGACACCCTCGCCCCCTACGTCGTCGAAACAGTAGAGGTTGATCTTCTCGAAGCAGAACGCGTCGCCTACGACGAAGCGCGCGCACAGTACATCGATTTCCTCAGAACGGAACAGATCAGCATGGGTTCACCCAATGGCTGGCAGATCTTCATCTACCGATCCAGCCTCACCCCGGAAGGCCGACAAGCGTTCCAGGCATACCTCGCACAGAAACGACTGAGCCAAGCAGCAGCAGGTAAAGAACAAGCCATCTGGGACATCCTCCAGGACCACCGTGGCGATCGTATCATCATCTTCACTCAAGACAATGATATGGCCTATCGGTTAGGTCGACGCTTCCTCCTGCCAGTGCTGACTCACCAGACAAAGGTCAAAGAGCGCAAAGACTTCCTCGACGCCTTTCGCAGTGGCGACTACCGCGTTCTTGTGACTTCGAAAGTGCTCAATGAAGGCGTCGACGTCCCCGAAGCGAACATCGCCATTGTCGTCTCCGGAAGCGGCAGCATACGCGAACACGTCCAACGCCTAGGCCGCATCTTGCGCGCACGTCCCGGCAAACAAGCCACCCTCTACGAACTCATCGCCCGCGAAACCGGGGAGTTCTACGTCAACCAACGGCGGCGTCAGCATCGTGCTTACGAAAGATTTAATTAAGTTCAGCCTCAAAGGCACGCAGGTGAAGCCGGACTTCATTGATCCGGCGAATGTCGCACTGCTGCAGCTCGCTGAGAATCTGTTATCCATCTTCCGCAATGCCGTCGGAAAGACACGTTCGCAGCTCGAGGAAGAGAGCAAACTCATCGTCGAGGCAGCACAAACTAGCGGTATCCTAGGACGGGGACTGGAGAAACTGCTATTTGATCGTGTCGACTTTGAGACCGCCACCGACGAAGATCTGGTCGCTTGGAGGAACAACCTCTTTCTAACCACGAGCAAACTCCTTTCAGAGGAAACGTTTCCTTCCCTTGAGGCCTATCATCTAGCCATCGCTGAAAAGCAGAACAAACCAGCGCTCGAGATTGCCTCTCAGTTGTTCAGTGATCTGCCAGAGAATCAGCCCGTGACACGCTTCCGTTCGTTCTCAGCGGAACGACTCCTTCATCGTTACAACGCCGCACTGGTCCAGTGGCTGCTCCTCCAAGCGAACGCGCTCACCATCACAACCAAGCAGCAAGACACCAAAGCATGGCGACAGTTCTTCCGGCACTTGCGTTTTCACCAACTCCTAGCTGACATCAGTAAGAACAAATCGGGCACGTTCAAGATCACCGTGGATGGCCCCATGAGTCTCTTTCAACAGACCAAGAAGTACGGCCTCAGCTTGGCCTCTTTCTTCCCCGCCATCCTCCACCTGGCCGAATGGAAGCTCACCGCCGAGATTCATCTGAGAAAGCGCACGCCAAAGCGGCTCGTTCTCGACCACACCTGCGGCATCCGCCCTTACTCAGGACATTTCCTTTCGCACATCCCTGAAGAAATCACGCTCTTCCAAACGCTCTTCCATCAGCAAGAAACAGCGTGGGAGCTCTCGGCAGCCGATGATTTCGTCATTCTGCCAGGCGATGCCTACGGATTCCCTGATTTCATCTTCAATCATCCTTCCGGGCAGCGCGTTGCTCTTGAGCTGTTTCACCCATGGCATGGCGGCCCTCTCACACACCGGTTAGGTCAGTTAGACTCGCTAGACGAAGTACCTCTCCTCATCGGAGTGGACCGTAAACTCGCTAAAGATTCAGCCGTGGCCCACTCATTGGAGAACTCTCAGTACTTTCAACACTGGGGATTCACCTTCCGAGACATGCCCTCACCGAAATCCGTGATTGACCGGCTAGACGCGTTGCCTCAATGAGAGGCTCCAGAAACTAAAGTTCCTTGTCGACAAAGGCCTTCTTCTCAACAAAGAGAGCCCGGCGTTCTTGATGCCTAGCGATCTCTGCAGCGTGCTTGGAGGGATCCTGTTGCAAGATCGCTAGAGCGGCGTCCGTCGCTTCAACTGCTTTGTCAAATCTACCATAGCTCGCTTCAGCCACGGCGAGCGTAGAAAGAAAGTTAGGCTGTTGATGCTTGGTGCGTCGATTGACCGCCTGAGCAATCCTTACCGCAAGCTCAGGATCACGCATGCTCTTCTCAGGATGAGTCGCCCGAATCCACGCAAAGTTGTTTCCTGCCAGCAAATGATCGGGTTGGATGGTCAACGTCTGTGCGAACGCTTTCACGGCTTCTGGCACTCTGCCTAACTGACGTAGCGCCGTGCCTCGGTAGAAATGATAGCCCGGGTGCTTGCTAGAAAGCGCGACGAGCTTATCCAAGACCTTCAAAGCATTCTCTGGCTGACTCATCTGCAAGTATGCTGTGGTGAGCTTCTCAAGAGTTGGCGTATGATTCGCATTAATCTGCAGACTCGCCTGCCATTCTTCGAGAGCCTCCGGAACCCGCCCGAGTTCATGAAGATAATTTCCAAGATCCAGACGAACGCGGAAGTCTTTGGGATTGAGATCGCGAGCGGCGCGATAAGCATCGATCGCTTGTTCAACACGTTTCTGATCTTGTAGAATGGTCGCCATGACCAGATAGCGATCAGCCAACTCTGACTTGGTGAACTGGGAGGCGCGGAATTTGCCATCCATCTCGGTCGCTTTGCGCAAGTAATTCAAGCCTTCCGAAATCAGGGCATGATCGATAAACTGAGAACAGACTCGCATGGGATCGGGAACAGGCACATCATGCGTCCACTTGCCTGGAAACGGCACACCAGCTTGCCGACGAGTAGCCCCGTCGGCACCTAACAAAGGAAGATCCACTAACAAGACATCGGTCTCCAGCGGCCCCTTGTAGAGTGCTTTAACATAACCCTCATGATCGATCAGAAAAGAACTTGGCACAGGCAAAGCTTCCCAATGATCTAGCATTGCCCGCTGAAGAACGTCCAAGGCTCGAATCCCCTCTTCGTTCATCTCCAAGCTACGAAAAGGAATGCCATTCTCTTTAAGAAAGGCGGCAGCCTTCGCCCGTCCGTCGGCATCGATGTCCGCATTGAGCAAGACCACTTCAAGCCCCGCTTCGCGAAAGCGGTCCGATCGCGCGGCCCAATCTTTCAACTCATCCAAGCAAGGTTGGCACCAACTCGCCCAGACATTGAGAATGGTCGACTTGCTCTCGAGTTTCAACGGGCCCGATACCGTGGCGATGTCCGGCAAAGGCAAGCCTTCAGGCAGAATGATTCTAACAAATGCCGTTTCGGTCGGCTCGCTCACAATCTTCGGCTCCAACTTCACCGCAGGTGGCATCCAGCGCTCTGCTTTACCGCGACCTTGGCGAAGCACATGAAATTGATCAGGAGACACGCTCGCAAAGACTTCCTTCTGACCCGCGGGCCATTCGACTGTGATTCTCAAGGGCTTCGTATGTTTGCCTAATCCGAAATGCATCCATCCGCTGCTTTGTGAGAGGAAACGCTCACCAGCACGCACGGTCTTGATCAGTTTCGCTGGGCCATCCACAGTCACTCGAGCGCCGATGGCATCCCGATTGCTCGATCTACCAGTGCCCTCTAACTGCAGTGCGACGAAGTGATGCGCCGTGTCATTCTGATTCTCCAGGTAGCGAATGCGAGGTGCGGTGCGATTGGTGACCCACAAATCCAGATCGCCATCGAAATCCCAATCGACCGGACTGATCGCCCTGCCATCTTCGCTAAAATCGAAACCCGACACTGACGAGATGTCTGCGAAACGGGCACCTCCCGTGTTCAGAAAAGCCATGTGTTTCTCATGACCACTGAACGAACGATCTTCATGGAGGAGCCTGTTCAGGGCCTGCCAACCCTGACGATAATTCGTAATCGTCGCTTCAGTGGCATCTTCGAGGGGGGATTGCGACACGACCTGCCGCCAGTAAACACTTCACAAATCGCCCGTATCATCCGTGGAAATGAACCCGTTGGCCACCACGATGTCTTCTAGGCTATCATTGTTTAAATCGACAAATCCCGATCCCCAAGCCCATCGCCCCATGGTGATGCCCGCTTCAACACTGACATCGTCAAAACCGCCTTTTCCGTTATTCTGGAACAGCGTGTTCCCGCGAGCGTGACGTTGGAACCGTTCGCGCAGTTCATCTGAGGCACCTTCCTGGAATTGACGCTGATAGGTGATACGATTTCCCGCAGCGGAAAACATGTTGCTCACGTAGAGGTCCATCCATCCATCACGATTGTAATCACCCCAGGAAACCGACATCCCAGCAGACATGTCTTCCACACCTAAAGTAGCAGCCACATCGCTGAACTTTCCGTTCGTATTCTGATAGAGATTGTTGCGTCCGTAGTCATTGGCCACGTAGATATCCAGGTCACCGTCATTGTCATAATCTTCCCAGCTGGCCGCGAAACTGAATCGATTGTTGCCGTCATCTAGCCCAACACTGGTCGTCACGTCATTGAATTCCCAGTTCCCATCATTGCGCAGGAGCATGTTGCGGCCGCCATTCTGTGCATCATGATAGGGCATCGGCTCACCCAGAGCTCCCTGGCGAATCTGACCAGCAGAGGGATTGTAGCCGCAGGCAAAGAGATCGACATCCCCATCCTCGTCGAAGTCCGCCGCCGCCAATGAAAAGGTCTGCGCATGCGTACCAAGACCGAACGCAAGTTCGAAGTGCGCCTTGCCATCATTCTCCATGAAAAGAAGCCGCCATTCTTGGCCCACGATCAAGTCCCGATCACCATCATTGTCGAAATCCACAAACAAGGCACCCCCACAATAGTCTAACCAATCCGCTCCACTCGCTTCCGAGGCATCCTTCAACGTGCCATCCGGGTTTCGTAAGAACAAACGGTTAGGCAAGCCCCCTTGCATGCAGAGGTAAAGATCATCCAGGCGATCACCATTAACATCGCCAATCGCCAATCCGTGGTTGGCGACGACATCCAACCCATAGTCTCGCGACATACGCTTGCGCCAATAATCGGTGCTGCGCATGAAATGCTCATTGTAAGAGGGGTTCTTTCCTAACACAGCCGCCGTACGATCATCGAAAAGCGTCTTCGTCTTCCCAACATAGATCGCGTGCTCGTAGTCGGTGACCTGAACCGCGCCCAAGAGTGGCGTCTCTTTGCCTAACCAATCCACCTCCCAAGTCGCTGTCGTCTGATGCTTCTGGTGCGCTTCACTCATCCCGCTGGCTTCCATGCGCACCGTCGTTCTCACACGATCCTCTTCCTGTGCCACACGGTAGAGCTTCAGCTTCAGCTTGAATCCCTCGGCCATGCTCGAGCGCAAAGCGAAGGCAGATTCTGCCAAACCATCGCCTCCTAGCAAAGTTGCCTCAATGACTTCTCCGGCAGGCATCCTTTGGATGCGCATGCCAGCATCTTGGGTGAAGACCGTCTCAGCATCAGGAAAGTGCCAGGCGGTCGTTCTAAAAGACGGTGCCAGGAAAGCTGAGCCGTTCTCCCCCGCCATGACAGTGTCGACCAAGAGGTTCAATTGCGCTTGAGCGCGTTCATGGAAAGCTTCGGAGTCCCACCCATCCTTGATGGGGTCAATCCTGTTGTATGCGTCTGCGAGAGGGCCGACATACTGCCGATTCTCCAACTCTGGCAAAGCTTCCGCTTTAGCGACTTCCCTGATTTCTGGGCTCGCCGTAGATGGCTTCGTGGTGACCTCCTCTTTGGAGCAGGCACCTGTGAAGCTGAGAAGGATGACCAATGTCCATCGCCACATGCCGCCGATTCTGCCAAGATCCGCATGAGGATCAATAGTAACTTGCGATGTAAGCGAGGAATATACCTTACAGTGACTATGATCTACCCGAGCGGTAGCTCGGTATTCTGGAGAACCGCCTCGACGAAGCCTCGAAACAAGGGGTGCGGATGATTCGGCTTGGAAAGGAACTCGGGGTGGAATTGCACTGCGATGAAGAAGGGATGATCCGCAATTTCCACAATCTCAGCCAACATCCCATCGGGAGAGGATCCAGAAATGGTCAAACCAGCATCCTCCAACCTGCTCTTGTATTCCGGATTCACTTCATAGCGATGACGGTGGCGCTCCGTGATGGTGGCGCTTCGATAGAGCTCAAATGCGCGTGTGTTAGGCTTGATGTCCGTGACCCAAGTTCCTAGCCGCATGGAGCCACCTTTCTTCACCAGGCCTTGCTGGCCTTCTAAGAAACAGATCACCAGATCCTTAGCATCCTCATTAAACTCCTGGCTATTGGCATCTTCCATGTCGCAGACGTTACGCGCATATTCAATCGTGGCGATCTGCATCCCCAGACACAATCCGAAGTAAGGAAGCTTCGTCTCGCGGGCGTAGCGTGCCGCAGCAATCTTCCCCTCGATCCCACGATCACCAAAGCCGCCCGGAATAAGGATCCCACCAACACCGGCCAGATACACTTCCGCACCATTCTTTTCGATATCTTCAGAATCAACACGCACGATGTTGATGCCACAATCCAGGAAGGCTCCAGCGTGAGTGAGTGCTTCGTAGATGCTTTTGTAAGCGTCTTGAAGTTCGATGTATTTCCCCACCACCGCAATGGTGACTTTGTGAGAAGGACTGATGACGCGCTTGACGAAATTTTCCCAATCCGTGAGATCAGGCGTCTTCGTCTCCAGACGGAGCCCATCGCAAGCGATCCGATCCAAGCGCTCTTTCCGAAGCTCCAGGGGCAGTTCGTAAATGGTGTGCTCCATGTCCAGCGCCTGAATGACAGCATTCTGAGGAACGTTGCAGAACATGGAGATCTTCCGGCGCATCTCCTCATCCAGTTCATGCTCCGTCCGGGCAATGATGATATCGGGTTGGATCCCGAGCGATTGGAGTTTGGCCACGCTTTGCTGCGTGGGCTTGGTCTTCAACTCGCCGGCTGCCTTGATGTAAGGCACGAGCGTGACATGAATGAAGAGCACGTTGTCTTTGCCATTCTCCAACGCAAACTGCCGCATCGCTTCCAGAAATGGCAGGCCTTCAATGTCGCCAATCGTCCCACCAATCTCTGTGATGATAATGTCAGGACCCTGTTCCTTGGCCACATTGTAAATACGATTCTTGATCTCATCGGTGACATGCGGGATCACCTGCACGGTGGCGCCGAGGTAGTCCCCCCTCCGCTCTTTCTCCAAGACCGTTTCGTAGACCTGACCACTGGTAAGATTGTTGTTCTTTGTCAGGTTCCCGCTGGTAAAGCGTTCATAATGCCCAAGGTCCAGGTCCGTCTCCGCACCGTCATCGAGCACATAGACTTCCCCATGTTGATAGGGACTCATGGTGCCAGGATCCACATTCAGGTAGGGATCGAATTTCTGAAGGGTCACGCGGAGGCCGCGATATTCTAACAAAGTCCCAAGAGAGGCCGCTGCCAATCCTTTTCCAAGTGAACTGACGACTCCGCCAGTGACGAAGATGTATTTGATAGGCGTTTCGCGCTCGCTCATGACGTTGACTGGGGAAGTGAAGATGACTGCAAGAGACGCGCTACCTGATCCGCTTGCTCCGGTGTGTCCACACCGATCGCATCGTCTTCCGTGAGCACGACTGCAATCGTGGCACCATTCTCTAGAGCACGCAACTGCTCGAGCTGCTCGGTGAGTTCGAGGGGAGAAGGCTCCCACCGGACATACTCTAGGAGAAACGCCTTGGAGTATCCGTAAATCCCTTGATGCCGGTACCAGGTGATGCCTGGAAGCTGACTACGCCCATGTGGAATCACGCTACGAGAAAAGTAGAGGGCTTCGCGCTGCTTGTTAAGCACGACTTTCACAATATTCGGATCGGCAATGGACGACTCATCGGTCAGCACATTCGCCGCAGTGACCATGGGCAAGTCCGGTTCGTCGCGCAATCGACGAGCTAACATATCCACCAGGGTCGGATCAATGAGGGGCTCGTCCCCCTGGACATTGATCACATGCGTGCAGTCCTCAAAATTTGAAGCCGCTTCCGCAATGCGATCCGACCCGGTCAGGTGATCCGCCCTTGTCATACAGACCTCGGCACCAAACGCACGAGCCGCCTCCGCGATGCGGTCATCATCTGTCGCCACCAGGACGCGATCCAACTCGCTGCACCTTTGGCAGCGTTCCCAGACATGCTGAATGAGCGGTTTCCCCGCAAGGACATGAAGCGGCTTCCCGGGAAACCTCGTGGAGGCCCAGCGCGCGGGGATGAAGCCGTAAATCTTAATTGCCATGATGATGCTAGTCTTGCGAAGAATCTTTCTTGATGGCGGACATCAACTCCTCGGGAGAAACCGTCGCAGTACCGATCTTGCCGACCACAATGCTACTGGCGTGATTGGCCAAATGCGCCGCTTCCTGAGCGCTGGCTCCTGCGCACAACGCTAGAGTGAAGATCCCGATCACAGTATCTCCAGCCCCAGAGACGTCGAACACTTCTCGAGCACGGGGAGGGCTATACCAAGGAGCTTTGTCGCGACTCAACAGTACGAGCCCCCGCCCGCCCAGCGTGATCATGAGATGCTCGCATTCCCAGAGGGCGCTCAAGCGCTTCCCGAGTTCCAAAAGCGTCGGGTCCGTCGCCAGGTCATCGCCAAATCCCTGATCTGGAAGGCCTGCCGCTTGGAAGGCTTCGAGGCGATTCGGTTTCACCGCCGTGACGCCACGCCAATTCACCCGATTGTTAGGATTTGGATCCACCGTCACTGGCACGCCTGCCTTGGAAGCCATTGAAATGACGTCGTCGATCAAAGATTGACCAAGCAGTCCCTTGGCGTAATCCTCGATGATAATGGCATCCAACGTCGGCAAACGGTCTTCGAGACGTTGCCGAATCTTGGCCACAACGTCTTCTCCGACCGGACGCAGCGTTTCCCGATCAATCCGCACCACCTGCTGACTGCGTGCTACAATGCGCGTCTTAACGATGGTCTCGTAATTGGCATCACAAAAGAGATCTTCCTTGGAGAGCCCCTCTTGCGTGAAATTGTCCACGAGCAGATCGCCCATGATGCCAGGACCGCGCACGCCCATAACACTGACATTCCCCGTAAAAGGCAGAAGATTGCGCGCCACATTAGCCGCACCACCTGGATACGCTGACTCCCGCTGCACATGAACAACGGGCACCGGCGCTTCCGGAGAGATGCGAGAGACGTTCCCCCAGATGAATCGATCCAGCATCACATCACCGAGAACAAGCACCGACTTGGAACGAAATTGCTCAAGCAAATTGGCCAATCGTGAAGGTTCCATGGGGTCCGCGTCCATAGGCGTCACCTCTGGTCTTCAAGCCGCCCGACCGCAAGTCATTTCCGTAACGGAAATGGATTCTTAGTTAACCAATTCTTCGCTAATGCCGTAGAGAAACTTCGCACCGCGAAGGTAGAGGTCCTTGCCCGAAATGGCGGCCGAAGCACTGAACACATCATCGAGATGATTCACCCCTAATGGCGTTGGTTCAGGACCATGTTTCAGGACCATGGTGGTGCCATCAAGATCCGTGATATAGATTCGCCCCGCCGCCGCTACGGGCGAGGCGTAGATATTGGATAGAGCGCCTAGCCGAAAAGGTCCGGCACGTTTCTCGCCCGTTGCCGGATCGAGACAGGAGAGGATGCCTTGGTAGTGATTGAAGAAATAAAGGGAGTCCTCGTACAGCAACGGTGAAGGGACGTAGGGCGTCCGTTGGTTCGTTCTCCATACGACTTGATCCGTATGAGTAATGTCACCGGCGGCACCTTCGAGCTTGATCGCGACCATCGCCTTCTTCTCATAACTCGACCCCGCAATGACCATTCCGTTTCCGGCAATAGGTGAAGCGACCACATTGTTAGACAATCCACCGCATTCCCAAATCAGTTCACCCGTTTCCAAGGCATACGAACGAATGCGCTTGGTCGCACTGACAATGACCTGAAACTTGCCGCCGTGCTCGACGACGATGGGCGTGGACCAGGACGTCTTCTCATCACGCGCGACTCTCCATCGTTTTTCGCCGGTCCGTTTGTCAAAAGCGTGAATGGCAGAAGCGGCTTCATGATCCCAATTCACCACCACGAGATCACCATGCATCACGGGAGAAGCCCCCTCACCATGCGCGTGTTTCGTTTGCATCTTCCCCAGATCCTTCTGCCACAGAATCTTCCCGCTCGGATCCAAGCCATACAATCCATGCGATCCGAAGAAGGCCACGATCACTTCGCCATCAGTGACGGGTGAGTTCGATGCCAAGCTTCCTGACACATGCCCACCGGCATGTGGAAAAGTTTCGTGGACGGGCGTTTGCCACAGAATCTTGCCGTCAGCCCGATCCACCGCCAAGACCACGAAGCGTTGCGAGCGGATGACTGGAAGATTGTCATGCGACCCCGGCGCTTCGTCATACACAGGCAACCGAGGTTTTCCAAAAGGAACCGCAGCCGTCAGGTAAAGCCGATTCTTCCAGATGACAGGCGTTGAATGGCCCTTGCCGGGAAGCTCTGTTTTCCAACGGATGTTCTCCGTCTCACCCCATTTCAGTGGAGGATCGGCAGTCAGAGAGACACCCGTTCCTAACGGACCACGCCATTGCCCCCAAGAGTCATCCTTCTCAGCAGCAGTTGCGAGTCCCGATACGATGACACCGAACGCGAAGACCAGCGCGGAGGCGAAGATCTTGGACGCAGGCATCAGCGGTGAAGAGTTAATGCGAGTGCCCGGACACTGATAGCGATCCCACGACTTCGTCCAGACGCCTGGTCACCTTCTTGATGTTGATCACGTTGTCGATGATCACAGCTTCGGACTGTTCCGGGAAACTGATGATCAAGCGACCGGACCGCACGAAGGGCAAGTAGTACTCCATCACATCATGGATCTCTTTCGTATAACGCATGCGCATCGTGTCATAACGCTGCTGGCGCTCTAGCATGCCACCTACGACGATGACTTCATTGGCCTCGATCCGCACATAATGGAAACGGGTGATGATGAATGAGACCGCCATGAGCAGCAACCACACAAGGAACACTCCGAGATAAAACTGCGGATTCGACATCGGCGTGATGTGATCCAAGGCTGCGAGGAGTTTCGGTATGAAGCCCATGGTTATGTTCAGAATCCACAGCACGAGTCCGACGATGACGATCGATGAGGTGAAAATGATAGCCCAACGCACATCCAGATCCACGCAGATGGCAAAGAGCGAGAAGAAAAGCGTGATGAGGAAGATGACGGCGAGCGTGCGATCGACTCGTTTCTTCTCCAACTCCTCAGCAGCAGCAGCTGCCGTTTGCCCTGAAACAGTCGGGTCAGCATCGACTGCTGGCGGGGCTGCTTGAGCGGGCAAGACACTTGGTTGGCTCGAGACACTGGCGCCTTCGCCATCAACCGCTGGCCTTTCATCCTGAGCGGGTTCGCCAGGCTCCACCGCTGCAGCAGGCGCATCCGTTGCGAATGGGTAATCGCGGAGATCACTGCTCCCCGCAAAGTGGGAAACAAAGCAGCAGATCAGCGCCACCAGAGCCATCGGGTAGAGCACAGGCGTCTTCGGCCACATGCGAATGATGATCGTGCGATCCTTAGCCTGAGAACGAACAGGCTCGAGATTGGGTTCAAAGATAGTTGCGGCAGCGACGGATGGTGTGGCGTGTTCCTCAGACATAAAATAGATAGAGTTGCGGCGTGAGCCAATCGTCCAATCTTGGACAGCGACAAGTAGCAGCGCCCGCTCAGAGATTCAACAGGAATGGCCAGTAGAGGTTTTACAAAAACCTCAGAGAATTCTACCGGCAAACCTTAAACAAGCAGCTCTGGGACCACCCGACCCGCCACATCGGTCAATCGAAAGTCCCGCCCCTGGAAACGATACGTCAGCGCCTCATGATCGATTCCCATGCAATGCAGCGCCGTCGCATGCAGGTCATTGACCGCCACCTTGTCCTTCACCGCGTGAAATCCAAAGGCGTCTGTTTCTCCGAACGAGACCCCGCCACGAATGCCGCCTCCGGCCATCCACATGGTGAATCCGTGAGGGTGATGATCGCGTCCCCACAAACGTCCCGCCCCTTCCACGACCGGTGTCCTACCAAACTCACCTCCCCAAATCACCAGCGTTTCATCTAACAATCCGCGACGTTTCAGGTCTTGAATCAAAGCCGCGCAAGGTCGGTCAATACCACGACATTGACGCGGGTGCTCCTTGATCAGCGACCCGTGCGAATCCCAACCCATGTCATAGAGCTGCACGAAACGCGTGCCACGTTCGATCAAGCGACGTGCCATGAGGCAGTTGTTTGCAAACGAACGCTCTCCCAGTCGCGCGCCATACAGTGCCAAAGTCTCCGCAGATTCCTGCGAAAGATCCATCAACTCCGGTACCGAGCTCTGCATGCGAAACGCCAATTCGTACTGTTTGATCCGTGTCAGGATCTCAGGATCGCCAAAGTTGCGATGATGCGTCTCATTCATCCACCTCAGCATGTCGAGTTCCGCGCGCCGACGTTTCGAAGATATGTTCTCCGGCGAGCGCAGATGAAGCACTGGATCGCCCGAAGGACGAAACTCCACACCCTGATGTTGGGTCGGGAGGAAGCCACTGCTCCAATAACTGTCTAACAGAGGCTGCAATTTCACACCCGATGTCAGCACGACAAAGGATGGCAAGTCCTCGTTCTCGGACCCCAACCCGTAGCTCGCCCACGCCCCCATCGTCGGACGCCCTACCCGTTCGTGCCCCGTGTTTAGGAAGGTCACCGCAGGATCATGATTGAACACATGGCTGTGCATCGATCGGATCACCGCCATTTCATCCACCACCCCGGCCGTGTGCGGCAGCAAGTCAGACACCCACGTGCCACTCTTGCCATGCTTGCGGAAAGTGTAAGGCGAGCCCTTTAGTTTCGGTTTGCCCGACTGCCGACTGATCTGGGCGAAATGCACCCCCTTGGCGATTTCGTCAGGAACCGGCTGCCCATCCCACGCTGACAATTCAGGTTTGTGGTCAAACAGATCCACATGAGAAGGACCGCCTGACATGAAAAGAACGATCACCCGTTTCGCGCGAGCCAATGGATTCCCCTGCGCGAACAACTCCGGCTGAAGCAGCGAAGCCAACGCCGTCACGCCGATCCCACTCGCGCTCTTGCCTAGGAAATGACGCCGCGTCACCGCCCTCACATAGTCTTTCTCAGAAGTAGCCGTCATCATTCGCGCGTCAGAAATTCATCGAGGTTAAAAAGCACCGTGGCCAGAATCTCTGTCCGTTCTTCCGGCTTCTGTTTCTCTAGAAACGCCTGCCAGCGCTTCGATTCTTCCAAACGCGGTTCACGCGCCAACGCCATTTGAAAGCCTCTACTTAGCCTAACCGATTTCGGCATCGCATCCAGCCTCCTCGCAAACGCCTCTTGCGCCTCCACCATCGCAGGATCATTGAGCATGGCCAGCGCTTGCAACGGCGTATTTGTCGCCATCCGCGTCACCGTGCACCATTCACGAGAAGGCGCATCAAAGGTCGTCATCGCCGGATGCGGCGCCATGCGTTGCCAGAACGTGTAGAGCGATCGACGATACCGTCCCGCCCCTTCGCTCGTTTCCCATTCCCCCGCCGTCGCGTCTCGAAACTGCCCCACGCCCTCCGGCTGCGGAGGAAAGACACTCGGCCCGCCTAACTGATCCACCAACAAACCGCTCACCGCCAACGCCTGATCACGCAACGCCTCCGCCGAAAGCCGAAAGCGCCTGGCCGAACTCTGTTGATAAGCCGCCGACGTCATCAGATCACGATGCAGCCGTTTCATCGACCAGCCACCCGTTCGGAAACGCACCGCCATCCAGTCCAACAATTCCGGATCCGTCGGCCTTTCCCCATGCAACCCAAAGTCATTCGCCGTCGCCACCAAACCGCGCCCAAAGAAATGCGCCCACGCGCGATTCACCGCCACCCGAGCCGTCAGCGGATGCTCCTCCGAGACCAACCAGCGCGTAAAGCCTAACCGATCCATCCCACGCCGACCGCCGAACAGCTCCGGCAAGCCAGGTTCCACGCGTTCGCCAGGCATCTCAAAGCTTCCTCGCAGATGCACAAACGTCTCTCGAGTTTCCGCCACATCACCCATGATCTGCGCCTCCACTTCTCGAGCCTCACCATCCACGACGCGGGACACCGTCATGCGCGGACCCCGCACGTTGAATTTCTCCCCTAGATGCGGCACCTGATTGAAGATGGCAAAGAGCCGGTAGTAATCCTTCTGCGAGATCGGGTCGTGTTTGTGATCATGGCATTCCGCACAAGCCACGCTGAGGCCTAACCAAACTTGGCTCGTCACATCCAACCGATCCACAATCCCACGCACGCGAAACTCCTCCTTCCGAGGATTGTTTCCCAGCGCTTGCGCCGAGTTTCGATGAAAGCCCGTGGCAATCTTCTGAGCCTCCGTCGCCTCCGGCAAACGATCCCCCGCCAACTGCTCCACCGTGAACTGATCAAACGGCAGGTCCGCATTCAACGCATCGATCACCCAATCCCGGTACAACCACATCGTCCTCGGTTGATCCGCCGCATGCCCCGTCGTGTCCGCATACCGCGCCAAGTCCAACCAATCCTGCGCCATCCGTTCCCCATACCTCGGCGAGGCCAACCACCGATCCATCAGCCGTTCTAAAACCATCGGATGCGCATCTGCTAGAAACGCCTCCTGCTCCATCAACGTCGGAGGCACCCCACGAAGATCCAAACTCACCCGCCGCATCAATCGCCGCCGATCCGCCGCCGGACCAACTTCTCCCCGCAGACCCACAAACGCATCAATCGCACTCCTACTCCCCACCGCCGACTCCGGGACCTTCGCCCCCACCGGCGACACAAAGGCCCAATGCGACTCTCCCCATGACGCTGCAAGCGCACATGCGAGCGAGAGAACGACGAAGAAGAAACGCATGCTGATAGACTAGCCTATTGCGGTCGATTCGTCGCCTGTTTCTCCTTTCCAAATCAGTCTGTATCTTCGAATTCTCTAACAGTGTAAAGTCTTCATGGACATCAAGCCGAAATTCAGTAGCCTCAAGCACCATGGCCGTGCCGATTGAAGGGTTCTCTATCGTAGCGAAACACGCTCGAGTTCAGAGACTGTTAGATAATGGATCTCTTCAGATCCCCAATTCGACAGCCCTCAGTGACAATCATATTTGGAAGTGCAGCTTCATGGCAAAAGGCGATGCGCAAAAGCTTCTAAGCACCATGGCAGGATTGGGTTTGAACGTCTCACAGGGCCCCGACTCAGACGTGGTCTTAGCTGATGAGTTTGATCATTTAATCGACCCGTATTGTGAATGGCTGAAGATAGGCGTTTGGGATAAAGCAGTGATTGCTTGGAAGAAAGGCACTCGCCCCGAGTCAGTCATCGCGCATGAAGGATGGGATCCCAAGATTGGATCGGGCCTGGTTTTTCAGGATCCATCGTCCATGCAACATCTTGAGTTCCTCCGTCTGGACGGCAACGTCGAAGTCTTCTTGAACAAGAAGACTGACACAGAAGTTTATATCGGCCGATCTTCCACTCCGGTTGATTCCATCTTCTTGACAGCAACCCCAACGATTCAAAAACACTATGTTTCTGCAGGGCAACCGGCACTCAACGGAAGCGCAGCCATGGAAGTGGCCGAAGCCGTCAAGATGCTAGAGAAAGTGGTGTCAGAGGTGCCGAATTGGTGGAACGCCCAGTGGTTCTATGGAAAGGGCCAGTTGGCTTTGGGAGAACACGAGGCTGCTTATCGAGCCTTTCGCCAGGCCTATGATCTTGAGAAAACTGTAGAGATGATTCCACGGGAACTCGCAGGCGTATGCCTAGAGCTTCGCCGATTCGATGAAGCCGCGGAGGTCGCTGAACACGCAGTTGGTCTCGACCCTGAAAACTCTGAATCGCTCGGGAACCTTGCGCTAGCATATTTGCTGGCTGGTCGAAACGAGCACGCCCGAAAGGCGATTGACGCGGCAATCAAGGCCGGTCCAAGTGACAGAATCAATCAAACCATCTCAAGGATTCTTCTAGAGATCGCCGAAGGAAGAAGGGCTGCACCTGAGTCACTGAGTGAGCTTTCTAAGCCAGTTAGGCCAAAGAAGAATCGCTTCTTCTCATCATGGCTGCGTTTCTATCGCCCTCGAAAATAGAATTCCGGTTGTGCTGCCACAGCAAGCGCTCGGCATTGGGAAGGAGCGTTCTTGACAACTACTTCGCTTGATGCCAAATTGACAACAAGAATGCGGATCATCAAGAAATCAGCCCTCCGCGCCTTTGTCCAACGACACCCAAACGCACAAGCCGCCATCGAAGCATGGATTCAGACTGTCACACACGCCGAATGGAAGAATCTGGCCGACACACGCCAGACCTACCGGCATGCCGATCAGGTGACTCTGATCAATGGAAGCTCCATCACGGTCTTCAACCTCTGCGGCAACGACTTTCGGCTTCTCGTGTCGATTCACTACGGGACTCAAATTGTCTTCATCCGCGATTTCCTAACACACGCTGACTACTCCAAGAACCGATGGAAGAACGAACACTAACACCCATTCACAATCCACACACCTTCGCCAAGCTCCCCAAGGACTACGAAGGTCTTTGCCGTGTCTTCTTACCACGCCCGATCCATGACGACGCGGCCTTTCAAAACACCGTCGAGATGGCCGACATCTTCGCGGGCCAAAGACACAATCGGGACCAAGCCGATTACTTCGAGGTACTCTGCGGTTTCATCGAAGACTACGAGAACGCAAACGAACCAGAAACCAAGCCCCCCAGCACTCTTGAACTCCTCAATCATTTGTTAGAGACCAACGACATGACCGCCACCGCTTTCGGTGAACTGGTCGGCGTCGACCGTTCGACCGCATCACGCATCCTACGAGGCGAACGCAACCTAACCGTGCCTCACATCAAGATTCTCTGTGAGCGTTTCAAGTTGAAGCCAGAGGCTTTCTTGGACTAACATCTGATTTTTCAATGAACGAGTAAGACACAGATCCTATCTACGTCAGCGTGCAGCGCATGGTGTTCTGGGGCGAAGAACGAGAGAAGGTGTTTCATATGCTTGAGGTCAACGGTGTGCCCGACGCCCAAGCGAAAGGACTCTACAAGAAAGCAAGGAAAGAGCGCATTTCTGCAATTCGGTCAGAGAATTGGAAGCGTGTCGCGATTGGTATTGGCAGCCTACTCATCGGCGTGGGGCTGTATGGGTTGTTCTGGATCAAGTTTGAGGGTATCACGCGAGGCATCTTTCTCTTGAGCGCTACAGGTGTCTTTGTGGGGCTTTGGAAACTGATCGATGGATTGACTGGCATTGCGCTAGCATCACAGAAGAAAAGATCCCTTGCCGACGGGATCTAGCCGGCAGTCAATCAGAGATAGGGTGCCATTCAATCAAGACGGTGCATCTTGGGGCCTAGCCACTTTGAGATCATGTCTTCCCGATGCTCTCCTTCAGTCGGCCGATGGTTTCCTTGTCACGCTCGGCGTCTTCTTCCCGGTCTAGCCCCAGGAAGACATCACGCCGAAGTTCGTAGGCTTTGGGATCGTTGGGGCAGAGCTGAATGGCGTCAGTGAGCACTTTGAGGGCTTCACAGGAGGTACCAGCATAGACGAGAGCGTGGCCAAACTCGACCAGGTTCTTGTAGTGGTTAGGTTTGATTTCGACGAGCTTGCGAAAGCATGAAATGGCTTCGTCGTCTCGCAGCTCCTTGAACTTGTAGTAGAGGAAGCGCGCGTAGGCACGGAGTGCGTAATCGTGGCGAGGGTGTTTGCGCAAGATCGCGCGAAACAGGCGTTCGGCTTCCTCCAGTTGTCGATTGCGTGCCAGTTCCTCAGCAAAGACACACCGGTTGAGCGGGTGGTGCTGGTCGAGGAGAATGGCTCGAGCGAACCACTCGCGCATCTCGTCTACGCGCCCAAGCCTACCCAAGCACATGCCTCCACACAGTGATGCCTCAGGTAGCCACGGATCGAGAAAACGGGCGCGCTGAAAACATTCGAAGGCGTTCTCGAATGGATCGCCGTCCTTCATGACATACAGCGACTTTCCGAGCTTCATCAGCGCGAGACTGTGTTGCGGGAAAAGATCAACGGCTCTCTGGTAGATAGCGCGCCCATCTCGGTGTCGATCTGGGTTTCTCTCTCGCGTTTCGTTCTCGGATTTCAGCTGATGACGGTACAGTTGATGCGCCTCTGCCCAGTTGGAACGGAGCGTGGCAAGCTCGGCGCCGTTCGGCGGGTTGTGCGCTGGATCGGGGTGATCGAACGGTTTGGCCCATAGTCGTCCCCGCCACTCTTGGGCGAAGTATTCGGCCTTGGGTTCGTCGGCGAATTTCCGTCGCGGATTTGAGTTCTTCAGGTGGACGATCTGGAGGTGACCGATCTCGTGGAGGAGCGTGCCGTAGAGTTGATAGCGACGGATGGCGAGCGGTGGCCATTGGCCCACTGACGGTGCACCAAACTCCTCCGGAGAAATCCCGTCCTTGGCACACACTTTCCGAAGGCTCAGATGAGTCGGCAAATCACACAGGACGATGTCGCGACGGCCGCGGGTCGAAACGTAGCCCAGTGTTCCGCGCCTCCAGTGATCGCGGAACACCACATCACCGAGGCGACTCCAAAGCGGTTTCGGCAAACGCTCCAAGACGATCCGCACATCCTCTTCGCCAACATAGGGCCTGCGTGCGGAACTGCCGCGGTTGTGGTGGCGGACTGCGACGGCGTCTGGGCTCAGCGGCTTTCTCATAGGCCTATGCGAACTCCTACGTGATCTATCTGTGCTCCCATTCCCCGACGGTGGTAGTGACGTTAGTCTTCGATCATCGAAGTCAACCGGCACTCGCCCCCCCCCCGATAGACCTCGTCCGCATGCATCTGCTACCAGGTTACTTTCTCAAGGACTGCGAGCAGTCTAACGCTGCCAATAGGCGTTGGTTGACGCTTTAGGAGTTCGTTAAAGTGCCGTCACTCGGAATCTCAAGAAGCGGCGGGGTGCCGCTCCCTCGACGGCCACGGCATCTCGCACCCGCCACATGGTTGGAGACTCCTCTAAGATCACAGTATGCCCACTGCCCGAGTCCCATTGGACCTGATCATTGGAAGCTTCGACCGTGTAGCTGATCCCAGGTCGTACAAGTTTCCTCGGGATATTCAGGCTGAGGTAACGGCCTTCGGCGAGCACCGACTCGAAGGTAGAATAGAAGACTTCATCTGGTTTAGCGGCATTCATTGGGTCCAACCCAAATGCATACTTT
>JBLHHN010000009.1:0-42006 GCA_047616785.1 Verrucomicrobiales bacterium | reverse complement strand
ACCCACTGCTGCTTCTCTGATTCCTCCAATATTGAATTTGGCATGCCCAAACATGAATCTGATCACATCCCAGCGTAAGCCACATCAGATGGAGGGTCGTCGGTCGATTACAATAATACAGCAGCTGATTCACTTAAGCTTAATAGCAAGCACCGCGCAACTGTGACTAGCGTTTTAGAATCTCACAAAGCTCTCGAAGGCGAATCGGAGGAAGAATATAAACTACGCGCAGAAAAGATAAAAACTTCCCTTAATGCGGCACTCGGAGATTCCTTAGGCACAGCATATTGGCAGCTCCATTTTTGGATTGAATAAACACGCTCTGTCATAGCCCCCCTTTAATCTAGCAAAGCAACTTAGATGCTATTCATATAGCTATTAGCAGTAGGTCTTGAAAGCAACCGTATAACCTATCCAATGTTAAGTATGCTAGAAAAACATTTCCACATGTTTCTTTGGGCATTTTATGCTCTCGGATTGAAGTATGCACAAATCCCTACTTACATATGTTTGATTCTTCCATTATTTAATGTATTAAATAATTTGGATCGTAGAAGAACTCTAGTTATTTCATTTCTTGCGACGGTTTGGGGAACATGCTTGGGGTTTACGCCTCTTTCATCAGAGGCGAATAGATTTAGCTATGAACTACGTTGAAGAGATTGGCCCAGGTTTAGAGAACTACAGAAAACGATATGGTTTCTATCCCGACACGCTTGAAAATTTCATAAAAACAGAGGACAGAAGCTTGAAAGAGATACCATTTCTATTGAGAGGTGAAAATTCCTACCGGGCTAGAAAAGATTCATATGGAATTAGGTTTTCCAGTCCTTTGATGCTGATGATCACTTTCAGTTATGACAGTGAAAAGGGATCTTGGCAGATCAAAAGCTGAATCGGATCAGAGGCCCTGATTGATTATCGCCTTGATCAATTGAAGGTTTCTCTAAGCTCGGACCGCTTTTCCAACCGTCGTTCAGGCGACTCGTACTAGGAAAGACTCCTCACGGCATCTTTTACAGCGTCAGTGGAAACCGCGTGATCGTGCAAGCCCTCCTTCACCTACGCACCGAACCTTCTGTGATTCGGCGACGGTTGAGGCCGTGATCCAGCCCGCCAAGTGGCGAGATCGTGGCTTGTCTTTGGGGTTCGACCCCTCAAGCTGTGCCTATCCTATGAAAACGAATCTTCAGGTGATGATCCTCACCATCTTGGTCCTAGGGCCGAGATGGTCCAACGCGGAGGAGCCACTGTTTGCGGTTCCTCCCATGCTGCAATTCACATCGCCCTCGACGGCGACGGTGATCTGGGAATCAAGCTCGCCAGGAACCGGCGCGGTGGCTTTTGGCAAGACACGTAAACTCGGCACCGTGACAGAGGCAGAATCCAATGGGACCGTGCACACCGTGAACCTAACAGATCTCGAGCCAGGTCAGGTCTATCATTACAAGGTAGGAACAACGATCGATGGCAAGCGCCGGTTGAGCCCTGCTTATGAGTTCAACTCGGGCGTCAACTTTTCCGTGCCCGCCATGCCTGAACAAGCGCTGCCCGAGGATCCCGTCAATCGGGCGCGATTGATTCTGGAAAAGACCCAGGTGCGCCAAGGTTACTGCCTGGTCATTGGCACCCGCGATGCGGCCTTTCTTCAAGCGCTGGCGGCGGCAAGTGATCTGGTAGTCTACGTCGTCGAGGAGGACTTGGAGAAAGTCGAGACGTTGAGGAAAGAGTTGCTCAAGAGCAAAGTCTACGGTTCACGCGTTTCGGTTTTGGAAACGGATTCGTTCGATCGCTTGCCCATCACCCGGTGTTTCGCCAATCTGATTCTAGCAGAGGCCGTAAAGGCGCCTATCTCTGATGCTAAGCTTGGCGAACTCCTGGTTCCGGGTGGAGGCAAACTTTGCTATCTCTCCGAAAGCAGGATTGCTAGTGTGCGCGAACGACCTGCTCTGGATGGCATCGGCGAGTGGACGCATCAATACGGAGACGCGGCCAACACTGCCAGCAGCGGAGAAACTCTGGGCGGCGCACGCCAGACGGAGGATCTCCTGGTACAATGGGTGGGTCGACCGGGTGGCGATTTCGGAATCGATCGCAACCCACGCATGCCTGCACCGATCGCTGCGGGCGGGCGTATGTATCACCAAGGACTGAACCGCATGGCAGCCCTCGATGCTTCCAATGGGAGCGTGCTATGGTCCTTGGAAATCCCAGACCTACGTCGGGTCAATATTCCTCGCGATTGCAGCAATTGGTGCGTGAACTCAGAACACCTCTTCATGGCCGTCCAAGATCGCGCATGGATCCATGACGCTGCGACCGGAGAACGTGTCGCCACGTTGCCAGTGCCTGGCAATCCCGAGAACAAGTATGAATGGGGCTACATCGCCCATGCCGGCAGTCGGCTCTTTGGCAGCGCGATTCTTCCCGAAGCGGCCTACACCAATTATTGGGGGGGAGACAAATGGTACGATGGTAAGGGAGATGAAGAAGGCACAGGGAAAGTCTGCAGTGATCACCTCTTCGCCTACGATCTCACTTCTCGCGATCTCGCATGGACTTATGAAAAGGGCTTGATCCTAAATCCCAGCATCTGTGTCGGCGACGGCAAGGTCTGTTTCGTAGAAACGCGCAACACGAAACTGCTAGAGGGCAAAGCACGGCAAATCTCTGGAAATGATGTTTGGTTAGACCAGTATTTGGTCGCGCTTGATGCTGAGACTGGCAATGTCCTATTCGAGAAACCGATCGATGTGGAAGACGGCACCGTCTCCTTCTTCATGCAATACACCTCGCTTGGGATCATCACCGTGACCTCGAACACGCAGTATCATCTGTGCAGTTTCCATCCTGAGACAGGCGAGATTCAGTGGCAGAATAGCAAGCCCTGGCCGGACGATCATCACAGCGGCCATTTCCAACACCCTGTCGTGGTCAATGATAAGATTTACCTTCAACCCAATGGCTACTCGCTGAAGACCGGTGAAGTCTTCACCTCGAAGGTTGGCGAACGCAGCGGCTGTCACACTTATGTAGGGGCGAGTGATTGTCTCATCTACCGTGGTGAGAATCGGCAGATTGCGATGTGGGATCAGAAAGATGAAACCGTGAGTAGCTGGACCCGACTTCGACCGAGTTGCTGGCTGAGCATCGTCCCTTCGAATGGGATGCTGCTCGTGCCGGAAGGAGGTGGCGGTTGTTCCTGTGGCGGATGGATGGAAACGTCGCTCGTCTTTGCGCCCAGAACTTTGTTAGGCTATGCGCCAGTCGCGAAAGGAGATGCAGAATGAGAGCCTACCTGTTGTTTGCCATCGGCTTCTTTCCTCTGATCAGCACGGCCGAAGACTGGCCGACCTATCAGCATGATAATCGACGTTCGTCCGTCACCAGCGAGACTCTAGCGCTTCCTCTCAAGGAAACGTGGCACTACCAATCCCCCACCCCGCCGCAAACCGCTTGGTCGAGCCCGGCGAAGTGGGACGCGTATTCCGGCAATGCGGAATTGCAGTCCATGCGCAATTTCGATCCGGCGTTCTTCGTCACCGTCATGGGAGACGCCGTGTATTTCGGCTCTTCCGTGGACAATGCCGCGCATTGTCTGGATGCGAAAACTGGCGAGGCACGTTGGGCCTATTTCACCAACAGCGCCGTGCGTTTGCCGCCAACGATTGGAGACAACAAGGCTTGGTTCGGTTCCGATGATGGCTACGCCTATTGCGTGGACGCGACCACTGGCAACCTCCTCTGGCGCTCGAAACCCTCGCCCGATCCAAGACTCATTCCTAGCAATGGCAAATTGATTTCTCTTTGGCCCATCCGCTCTGGCATTCTTCTCAAAGATGGCGTGGCTTATTTCGGCGCCTCTCTCTTGCCTTGGGAACCCTCCTATCTCTGTGCGGTGGATGCTGGCACCGGTTCGCAAGGCGCTCTTGGTCGATACGTCCGCGATGAGATCGGCGTCACTTTGCAAGGAGCGCTCTTGGCTTCTAAGGACAGCCTCTACGCGCCCCAAGGCCGCAGCGTCCCTTTGGTGTATCGGCTAGTAGACGGCGAACGCATGGGCGGAATCACCGGAAGTGGAGGTGTCTACTGTGTGCTCACCGAAGACGAACAACTCATTTCCATGCCTGCCAATCAGAAGGAGAAGGAAGACACGGTGCGCATCGCCGATGGCAAGAATCGCGAGACCTTGGTCAGTTTCGCAGGCGCTGATCGCATGATTGTTTCTGGTCCCCTCGCTTATTTTCACCAAGGCACGAAACTGAAAGTGATCGATCGTTTCAAGATCCTAGCATTGCAGGTAGAGATCGATGTCTTTGCCGACGCCAATGAAGTCCGCGAGAAAGAGAAGAAGAAATCGAAGGACAAAGCTAGGATCGCCGTTCTCGATGCAGAGATCAAGGTCGCCAAGACGCAGATGGCCACCATCGAAGCGCGCAAGCCGACCTGTGAATTGTGGGCGAAAGAGCTTCCCACGCCGATCGGGTTCATGCTGGCCGGAAAGACCCTGTTCGTCGGTGGGGACGGCACGGTCGCGGCCTACCAAGCGGACACGGGCGATGAGCTTTGGAAACACGCGGTCGATGGTCGTGCCTACGGACTCGCTGCCGCCAACGGGCAACTGATGGTCAGCACCGATAGTGGATCGATTCATTGTTTCGCTAGCAAGCCATGATACGGTCACTGTCCGTCGCATTGCTAGCGCTCGTGAGCACCGCGCTGGCCTGCAAGGTTCCTGTCTTTCGCTATGCGTTGGAACGCTGGGAATCTGACAATTACCGCGCCGTGATCTTATATCGAGGCGAGACGCAGAAATCTGCCACCGAAGCCCTCGCCGCACCGTTGCGCGAGACAAGCATCGCCAACCTCGAAGTGGAAATGCTAGACGTCTCTGCCCTGACTGAGGAACAGCAATGGCAGTATGATGGCCTCGAAGACATTGGTGCTCAGCCCGTGATGCGCCTCTACTATCCGCATCAAGCGAAGATCGAGGAGCCCTTCTGGGAAGGCGAGCTGAGCGCGGAGACTGTCAGTCAAACACTCGACTCACCCCTTCGTCAGAAGATTGTGCAGGCCATTCTAGAGGGCGGTTCGACCACCTGGGTGCTCATCGAATCTGGCGATGCTGAAGAAGACCAGACCGCAGAAACTCGATTGCAACGTTTGCTTGATGATAGTGCGAGCACCTTGACCATTCCTGAAGGCGTCGTTCGCGCAGAAGAAGTGACCGCAGAAGGCACCACTGCCGATGGACTGCCACTGGAAATGGATGACGTCTTACGCACGGGCATTCCTCTGAAGATCGAGTTTCCCGTCATCCGCGTATCGCCTGAAACGGTCGAGGAAACGATCTTCTTGCGCATGCTCACCGGAATCAGCCCCCGCCTTCGTACCATCGTACCACACCAGCCTGTGGCATTTCCCATCTTTGGACGCGGCCGTGCCCTCGAAGGCATCCCTGGATCCGCGCTCAATGAATCTTCCATCGGAAGTGCCTGTCAGTATCTCTGTGGCGAATGTTCCTGCCAAGTGAAGGACCAGAATCCAGGGATCGATCTGCTTCTCGCGGTCGACTGGTCGGAGAAATTGGAAGGCAGCTTGTTCATGGTCGAACGGAAACTCCCGGCACTTTCAGGCTTGGGTATCGAGACAACCGTCACCGCAGAGACTCCAGCACCTGTGCTGACGGCAGGGAATTCACGCATGGTGCCACGCGCCTTAGCATTAACGTTAGGGGGCCTCCTCATCGTCATCGTTTTCGGAACCTACTTGATGAATCGTCGGCAATCCGGTTAGATCCGAGCACGATGGACCAAGAGATCACTATCACACTGACCTACGCGGGCCAACTCGCGGGCGAATCCGGCGTCGCAGAAGAGACCGCCACCGTCGCTCTAGGAACCGCACTCGTCGACGTATTGCGCGCCGCGGGAGATCGCCATGGAGGCAAGTTTCAGCACCTACTCTTCGATGAAAACGATCAGCTAAGACGCGCCCTGGTCGTCTCCGTCGACGGCACCCAAACCGCCGATCCCGCCACACTATCACTCACACAGACTTGTGAAATCTTCCTCATGACACCGATCGCGGGCGGGTAGGCTTACCGAGATGTCCATTCTTTTTAACTACGGAGGCACGGAGAACCACGGAGAGAGATCTTCAATAGGTAGAATCTCTTTCACCCTAACTCCCCATTTTCACATTTCCAAACGCTCTGCCCTCCCAACTCCGTGTCCTCCGTGGTTAAAATCTCCCATAGCCTCTTCCACGTTTAAAATCATTCTCAAACTAGCATGCCAGACAATCCAAGCCTAACCGATCAAGATCGTGCCTTCTACGAATGGCAGTTCGATGTCCCGGGCTTCGGTGAAGCAGGCCAGCTGACCCTACGGAACACCACCGCCTTGGTCACCCGCCTTGGCGGCTTGGGAGGTCCCATCGCCTTCGCTTTGGCCGCCGCAGGGATTGGGAAATTGATCCTCGCCCACGGTGGCAATCTCGAACCCAGCGATTTGAACCGCCAGATTCTCATGCGACACGATGATCTCGGGAAACTGCGCGTTGAAAGCGCCGCTGCCACTCTGCGGGCATTCAACCCTCACATAAAAGTCGAAGCCATCGCCTCTCATGTGACGGAAGACAACGCCGCCGACCTCGTCAACAAAGCAGACATCGTCTTCGATGCCGCCCCGCGGTTTACCGAACGCTTCTGGCTCAATCGTGAATGCGTCGCTCAAGGAAAGCCCATGATCGACGCCGCCATGTACAACATGGAAGGCCAGATCACAGTCATTGTCCCCGGAGTCACCCCTTGCCTAGCCTGTCTCTACCCAGAAGAACCTGTGAATTGGAAGCGCCGATTCCCTGTGATCGGCGCCGTCTCCGCCATGATCGGAAACATGGCGGTTCTGGAAGGCATCAAGCTACTCACCGGCTTGGGAAAACCCGCGTTGAATGAGATAATCTACGTCGATACCCTCACGATGAACTTGCGAAAGATCGCGGTCACACGAAGAAGTAACTGCCCCATCTGCCAATCATGAACTCTGCCAAGCCCCTTTTCTTTGCTGCGTTGTTGGTGATCATCGCCTTGTCTGGATTGCTCCTCTTCAAAGGCAGTGATCGTGCCCAATCCTCGAATGAAGAACTCGAGCTTCACTGCGCGGCTGGCCTGCGCATTCCCATCACAGAGATCGTCGAGCGCTATCAAGAAGAATACGGCATCACCATCCGCACGCACTTCGCAGGTTCAGGAGAATTGGCCTCTCAGTTAGAGGTCGCGGGCGGTGATCTCTACTTGCCTGCCGATATCAGCTACATCGAGACGACGCAGAGCAAAGGTCTCGTCAAGGAAGCCATCCCCGCAGCGTATCTCACCGCTGGCATCGCAGTCGCCAAAGGCAACCCCAAGAGCATCCGCAGCCTGGCGGATCTGGGTCGAGAAGATGTGCGCGTGAGTCTGGCCAACCCCTCCGCCGCCATTGGCAAGTTCACCAAGAAAGTGCTCAGTGGCATCAACCAATGGGAGGCCATCGAAGCCAATGCGACGGTCTTCAAATTCACGGTCAATGACATCGCTCAAGATGTGTCGACGGGATCGGCAGACGCCACCATTGTTTGGGACGCGGTGGCCGGGATGTTTGACAATCTTGAGTTTGTGCATGTGCCAGAATTCGATCAACGACGCAAGACCGCCACCATCGGCGTGCTCACCGAATCCAAGCATCCCACCATGGCACTGCGTTTCGCCCGTTACCTCACGGCCTCTGATCGCGGACTGGAGAACTTTCAGAAACATGGATTCCAAGTCGTCGAAGGCGATCCCTGGGAATTGCACCCTGAGCTCACTTTCTTCAGTGGCTCCATGCTGCGCCCAGCCATCGAGCAGCAGCTACGGCTTTTCGAAGAACGTGAGGGCGTGCGTATCATCCCTGAATACGAAGGCTGTGGGATTCTGGTCAGCATGATGGAAGCTGGGGCCGAGCCAGATGCCTATTTCTCATGCGATCTGCAGTTTCTCGACCGTGTGCAAGATCGATTCGAGAAAGGCACCATCGTGACGAAGAACGACATGATCCTCCTCGTCGCCAAAGGCAATCCCAAGAAGATTGGAACGCTCAATGACCTGCTCCGCGACGGTTTGAAAGTCGGACTAGCGCATCCACAGAAATCAGCCCTCGGTAAGTTGACCCTCGATCTTCTGGAGAAACGTGGCCTCTACGAAAAACTCAATGCCACGGGAAACCTGAGCGTCCTCGCGTCAAAGGGAGACGAACTCGCCAATCAAATGCAGATCGGAGCGCTGGACGGGGCGATCATTTATCGAAGCAACGCCCTCTCAAGCGAGCAGATTTTCGAACAGTGTGAGATGATCGACATCGCCAACGATGCCCAGGCTGTGCAGCCCTTTGCTGTCGCCCGAAAATCCTCACACAAACAACTAGCACGACGCCTGGAAAAATTCCTCACCGGAGCCGCCGGCAAAGAGCAGTTCCTGAAATACGGCTTCCACTGGGAGCTGACCCCATAGGCATGCCGGAACCTCGTCGCATCCCTTCTGACGGTCCCTTCTTCTACGGGCTCATCGTCATCGCAGGGGCTTATCTCCTGCTCATCATCAGTCTTCTTCTGGCGGATGCACAGTATGTGAGTCTCTCGAACATCCGAGAAGCGCTGGCTGATGATGACATCCAAAGCTCAATCTGGCTGACCTTGATCACCTGCACCGTGACGGCGCTTCTGTCCGTGCTCGTCGCGGTTCCCACGGGCTACCTCTTGTCCCGCTTCCGGTTTCCAGGAAAGCGTTATGTCGATGCCCTGCTAGACATTCCCATCCTACTCCCGCCACTCGTCATCGGCCTCAGTCTGTTGATCTTGTTTCACCAAGTGAACCTGTTCGGGAAAACGCTAGAGGATTGGTTCGCCTGGGCCTTTCAATGGATCACCATCTTCCGTCCAGACATCCGCCCCGGAGTCACCTTCAAAGTCCCCGCCGTCATTCTCGCCCAGTTTACCGTATCCTGCGCCTTCGCCGTGCGCACGATGAAGACCACCTTCGATCAAATCCATCCGCGCCACGAACATGTGGCCCTCACCCTGGGGTGCAATCGATCCCAAGCTTTCTGGCTTGTGCTCCTGCCTCAAGCCTGGCGAGGGATCCTCACAGGCGGCACCCTCGCATGGGCCCGTGCCCTCGGTGAATTCGGACCCATCCTCGTCTTCGCCGGCGCCACACGCGGTCGCACCGAGGTGCTTTCGACCACCGTCTTTCTTGAGATCAACATTGGGAATCTGCAAGGCGCCGTCGCCGTTTCACTCTTGATGATCCTGCTAGCCTTGGCCGTCATCCTCGTTGTCCGAACCTTAGGCGAACGCACCGTGCTTGGCACCGACACCCATCAAGGAGGAGATCATCATGCTTGAGCTAAGAAATCTGAGCATCCGCGCAGGCGCCTTTGCCCTCACAGAGATCTCCTTAAAGATCCCCGCAGGAAAGTATGGCGTGCTCATGGGCAAGACAGGGAGTGGTAAGACCACCCTCATGGAAGCCGTCTGCGGGTTGAAGAAAGTCACCGCCGGTCAGATTTTGTTAGATGGGCGTGACGTCACCACCCTCCGCCCAGGAGAACGCGGCATCGGTTTCGTGCCTCAAGACACCGTCCTCTTCACCAACATGACCGTGCGTGCCCACCTCGCCTTCGGCCCGCAGATCCAAGGCTGGGAGAAAGAAGCGATCCACCAGCGTGTCGAGTCCTTGGCCAACTCCATCGGAATCGCCCATCTGCTAGACCGAAAGCCCCATGGCCTCAGCGGCGGCGAATCCAAACGCGTGGCCCTAGGCCGTGCCCTCGCCGCCCGCCCCAGCGTCCTCTGCCTCGACGAACCCTTCAGCGCACTCGACGAAGAGACCCACGCCGAGATCTGCGATCTCCTGAAGAATCTGCAACAAACCCAAGAAGTCACCACCCTCCACATCACCCACGGCTCCGCCGAAGCCAAGAAATTAGCGGATGTGCGGTTTCAGTTGATCGAAGGCGCTATCGCCTGAACGTCGCCGCTACCGCGCTCGATGGGACGTAGAAAGAACTGATCGTTCCAAGTAGCAGAACTGGTGACAGCTCCGGGTGGTGCGCCTCCGCCTCCAGCCGATTGGCACGGAAATAGGACGAGATAGATGAATGTCAGAATCGCTTTAGCAAGCCTGTCGCGTAGAGACCGATCGACCGATCATCGAAGCCGGGCGTTTCAACGCCCGGTTGATGGCCAAACCGGGCGACGTCGCAGAGCGACTGCTCAGTTTCAAACTTTCTCTCACCAGGGAACTCACCGTGTTGGAGACCTCTGGCATTGAGCGGTCGCGACGCGACGCCTCGGATTTCTGGATCGACTTCCGGGCGTTGAAACGCCCGGCTAACATGAGCGGTCGCTCCGCGACGGTTCCATGATCAGGCCTCAGGCCATCTCTCCAAAGGCCACCCTATTTCCGTGCCATTCGGCTTCCAGCCTTTGACCATGCGCAAAGCGCCGAAGCCTATCATTGCATTTCCGCATTCGCCCAAGCTAGAAGCCAGCGTCTCGTCACCGTGTACTTGAGAGCCGGCAGAAGATCACGACTAATAAGACAATGATAGAATACTCGCGCCATCTAGCGCCCTAATTCACTCCTAATCTGGTCCCAGCTTCTTCCTACAGAAGAATCATCTTTCATTTCTTTCAATCGCCGTTTCGCCTCCAACGAACCGTCATCCTCGCAGGCAAAGAATCCAGCAGCTCAGCGAATAAGGAAGCCCTCTGATCCTCAGGTAAATTCAAGGCTTATTTCATGATCTCTGTTGCGCTCATACCGCAGATGTTGGGGTGTGAGGAATTGGACAGGTTCGTGAGGGAGGTGGGACCGCCCTAGAGAGGAGACACCTAGAGTGAGAATAATCAGACAGGATCAAGAGGGGCAGAATCATGGGAATTGGTGACTGCCAACCATGATCCTGCCAACCATGATCCTGCCAACCATGATCCTGCCAACCATGATCCTGCCAACCATGATCCTGCCAACCATGATCCTGCCAACCATGATCCTGTCTCTACGCTCACGAGACATTCTAACAATTTCCTCGAATTGACACAGACGGCCAGGAATGGCCATCCTACTTGATTTCGAAATTTGGCAGAAAGATTGGGGCCGAAATATAACGGTTGAATCGTGTCATGGCTGCTCTTGGGGTGCGAGGAATGCGACGGCTTCGCCGGGCAGCGCTTGGTTGTAGATTCGGAGGTCTTCGATGGCTCCTGAGTAGAGTGAGGAGGGTCCACTCGCGGAGAGGAAGGCACCGAGTGTGATATTGACATCGAGGGTGGTGCCATAGGGGCCCTCACTGATAGAATCGATGAGTTCGCCATTGATGCAGAGCTGGGCCGTGTCTTGACGGACGGTCCAGGTCAGGTGTTGCCACACGTCCGAGGTTCGTGGCTCGATTGATTTGGTGAAACTACTGCTGTAACTGCTGAAAATCTTGTTGGGTTGGAGAGTGACCGAGAGTCTGGGAATACCGTTGCTTTGGGTTCCTGCGAGGATATATTCGAGTCCGCTGTTTTCACTATCTAAAGGGCGATATCAGAAGGTGATGGTGAACTGTGGATCGTCTTCGGTCATACCTAGGTCCGACGTTTGGAGCCCTGTTAGGACATAGCTTCCGTCTCGATCAGCAACTTCACTATTGGCGAACTCAATGGCTGGACTAGATGTGGGTGAATCATCACTGGAAATGAATTGAACGTTATTGCCGATGAGGGTGCCTTGACCACCTAGCCGCCCTTGGTTCGTCACAGTCGAGCCATCGATTTCATCGAAGGTGTAGTGCATCAAAAGAAACTCGTCGTAAGCCCCAATCAAGGCGTCCCCTGCTGGTATGACGGCGGCATCTGTGGGGCTGCTCCCATATGTATGTAACTTCGATGTGGTCTCGGAAACCATCGTTGTCTGAGTCCTCGTCAGTGGGATCTGTCTTGTAAATGGCGATTTCATCGCCATCGGAGAGGGCTTTTCTATCACTATCCTTGTTTGTGGGATTGAGTGGAGGAACGGCATTCACTTCGTCGCCATCGGTGAGACCATCGCCGTCCGTATCGGCGACCAAAGGTTCGGTTGAAAGAGAGAATTCAGTGAGGTTGGAGAGGCCATCGCCATCGGCATCGTCTTCTGGGTTGGCAAGCAGATCTCCGAAATGGCGTCGCTCCCAGAAGTCTCGCATGCCATCGGAATCCTTGTCAGGATCTGGCTCGCCCACGTATTCCCACACGGCGAAGAAGCCCTCGGTGGATTGCGGGCGCACGCTCCACGTGAGTTTCCCATCACTGTCAGGAGATTGAGGCGTGAACCAGGTGAGAGCGCCCATCTTGATTGACGACATTCGGCTGCCATGCCTGAAGGTCCGGGCAGTAGAGTAACTGATAGGCTTTGTCAGAATCGCCATTCACGACAATCTCGTCGTCCGCGTTGAGTGTGGCCGGGTGACGTTGCCCTTCGATCACGGCGAAGGAGTTGAAATAGGTGCCCCCATCAGTCAGGAGAGCTTCTTTCTTGTCGGCTCCGTGAGGGAGCTTCCAAATGGTGTTTCCCATGGTCCAATAAATGGCATTGCTAGAAGCTTGGACTCCATCCACCCATTGGTCGATGGATTCGACACGTGTGGTGACTTCGCGAGTGGCCGGATCTTGAGTCAACTCCGTCTGTTTGATAGAACTACTGCCACTCGCATAGCTCAGCCAGACCAATCTATCGCCATATCGCGCTAAGCACGCCGCATACTCCCCTGCAATTTCTATACGATGATCCAAGCCATCCACGCGGACACTTTCGAGATTAACCGTGTCGTGGTTGCCAAAGTAGAGGCGATCCTCGTGAAGAAGAAGACCACCGATATTGGAAGCACGGACGTAGAAAGAGTACTTTCCTGACGCGTCCGTCTTACCCACGGCCTCACCGAAGAGGTTCCAATAAGTCGTTTCACCACTTGGGATGGCATGATACCGCGATTTTTCAGGATCCGGTTCGCCCTTTGAAAGGACTTCAACATGCTGGCCTGGGAGATCGGCACGCAACGGGAAGAATAATTCCGACTCTTGCCACCATAGCTCGGTGCCACGGCGGCTGAGGAAACTCGGATTCGTCATATTCTCGACACCTCGGGATTGTCCGCGGCCATCCAGCGAATCGCATTGTCCGGTAGATGGCAATCTGTCAGGACAAAGAGGAAACCCTCAGCCTTGTGGTAGAAAGAGTGCCGGCGAAACCGCGCGTGAGACAGACTAACAGAAGAAATATCCAAGCTTCATGCCGCATCGTGCTAGAAATGGCATCGAATGTCAATCCTTTCCCAGGAGGCAAGAGGTTTGGACATTCTTACATTTCGCGTCAAGTTGCCTTCTTCAGTTCATCGTTCATGAAGCCCATCACCACCAGCTTTCGGAATTACTTCCTCGCCGGCCTCGCTTTCGCGATTCCTTTGGTAGCGACAGGCTGGCTCTTGCTGCTCGTTTACAAAGCGGTGGAGAAGATCAGTGCTCCCATCGTGGCCTTTCTTCTTCCGGCGGAAATAGACCCCCATCGCATCATTGTCAGTGCGACAGGAATGCTCATCATTGTCTCGATCATCCTTGGCTTAGGATTCATGGCTCGGAACGTGATTGGGAAACGTGTCCTTGCTGCGGTCGATACGTTCTTTCTTGGTATTCCCGTCATCGCTTTTATTTACCGAAGTTTGAAGCAGGCCATTGAGTCCTTCAAATCGTTCGGAAACACTCAGCGATTCCAACGGGTGGCTTACGTGGAGTATCCTTCGCCAGGATCTCGATTGATTGGTTTCGTGACGGGACAGTACTTTGATCCACAGCTCCAGAAGGGCGTGACCTGTGTGTTCGTGCCCACCTCACCGAATCCGCTTACCGGTTTTGTCATCTTGGTGGAGGATGACAAGGTCATGGATTCGCCGCTCAGCTTGGAAGAAGCCACGAAACTTGTCTTTTCTGCAGGATTGATCTCTCCTCAAGGCAAGGCTACTGCTCCCACAGAGATCGACGAAACTTCCTCTACATGAAATCACTTCACCTCTTTCTTTTCCTGGCTGCGCTCTTGTCAATCTTCACCGGATGTTCCAAACGCGATCCGAACATCTTAAAGATCGGCATGGAACTGACCTACCCGCCTTTCGAAATGACGGATGCGGAAGACGATCCGGATGGGATCAGTGTTCGGATGGCGGAAGCGTTAGGTCAATCTCTGGGTCGCCCAATCGAAATCGTCAATGTGGGTTGGGATGGGATCATCGCCGCGCTGCGCACAGGCAAGATCGATCTGATCATTTCCTCTATGACGAAGACAGAAGAGCGTGAGAAGTCGATCGCCTTTTCAGATCCCTATGTGACGAACAGTCTCTGCACCTTGGTAGGGAAAGAATCAACGATTGCCACACCAGAAGACCTCAAGCGTACCGGAATCCGTATCGCAGTGAAAGGAGAGACGACGGGAGAGTCTTATGTGAGTGAGAATCTTCCCAAAGCAGAAATGATCCGGTTGGATCAGGCGAGTGACTGTGTCTTGCAGGTGATGCAAGGCAAAGCCGATGCGTTCGTCTACGATCAGATCACCATCTACTCGAGCTGGAAAGCGCACCCTGCAGAGACGCGGGCGATCCTCACACCCATCCGCGCTGAGAGTTGGGCGATTGGTTTGCGACAGGGTGAGAATGCCTTGCGTGATCAGGTGAATGCGTTTCTGAAAGAGTTCCGGGCGAAGAAAGGATTCGAAGCTCTCACGGAACGCTACATGGCCGAAGAGAAGAAAGCCTTTCAAGAGCAGGGCATTCCCTTCATCTTCGATTAAATGATGACAGGCACGAGCGTCTCGCCACGTCGCTTGGCCCTGGCCTGGGCGCTTGTTTTCCTGTTTGTAGGCGTGGTCAGCTATTTCTTCTTTGCTGGCCTTTCCTATCAGTTTCATTGGAGCACGATCTTCGAGTATAAGCATCGAAATCGTTTGATCCAAGGGTGGTGGGTGACGTTGGGCGTGTCCGTATGTGCGCTCATTCTGAGCACCATCTTGGGCATCCTGGTGATGTTCTGGCAGCGGTCGCCCACTCTCTTTGTGCGTTGCCTGAGCCGGTTCTATGTCGAGGTCATCCGAGGGACACCGCTCATTGTACAGATTCTCTTTGGTTACTATGTGATCTTCGAAGGCCTGGGTTTGGATGATCCTTTCTGGGCGGGCGTGCTGATCATTTCAGGATTCTCGGCGGCTTATCTGAGTGAGATCTTTCGTGCGGGGATCGAGGCGATTCCGAAATCTCAGATCGATTCGGCGCGCGCGATCGGACTGAGTCCGACGCAGACTTACATTCACGTCATCTTTCCCCAAGCAATCCGGCAAGTATTGCCAGCTTATGCGGGACAGTCGGCGTCTTTGGTCAAGGACTCTTCGCTGCTCTTCGCCATTGCTGTGAATGAGTTCACGTTCAACGCGCGTAAAGTGAACTCGGAGACGTTCAGTCCGTTTGAAACGTTCCTGCCACTGGCGATTGGGTATTTGATTCTAACATTGCCGATTTCTTGGATGGCTCGGCATTTGGAAGAGAAGATGGCGTTTGAGAAGTAGTTAGGTTTCGGAAGGGCCTACATTACTTTACTCTGACAAAATGACGTCGCTCTCTTTGAGATCGATGAAGTTGCCCCAGCTGTCACAAGGCAAGGGACGCTGCGCAGTGCTGAAGAGGGGGCGCCAACTGGGAGCTTTGGGGTCTCTGCGAGGGAACATCTTGGCTTCGGCAGGGAGCTTGTTCGCCTTGCGAGTGTTGCACGGGATGCAGGAGGTGACGACGTTCTCCCAGCTCGTGCGACCGCACTTGTCTCTGGGGATGACGTGATCGAGATTCAGCTGCTTGGGCTCAAAGCGCTTGGCGCAGTACTGGCAATGGAAGTTGTCGCGCCGGTAGATGTTTTCCCTGGTAAATTTCACCTGCTTCTTGGGGAGGCGATCAAACAATGACAGAACGATGATCTCTGGAATGCGGAAGCGACGGGAAACGGATCGCACCACGTTTTCATTTCCCTTGGCCGTGGTGGTCGAATGGTTGAGCCATGAGGTGGCATCGTGAGCAAAGTATTCATCTTCTGTGTCGGTACCGACGACATGGGCATGCCCGAGGAAGACAAGGGTGATAGCACGACGCGTCGAGCACATATTAACCGGTTGCCATAACCGGTTGAGCACAAGCACTTGCCTGTTCAAAGCGTCACTCACGAGGATGCGAAACCGTGACCAGTCCGCGGCGAAATGCAACTAAAAACGGGTTCCGACAGTGCCAGGATTGACCTTGCCTTGTCGGGTTCATTTGCGTTATCGCTAAATTTACTTACCCTTACTTCCATGCCATTGAGTTTCCCATCCATCTTCATTCTGATCCTCGCTCTCTTGGCGATCGCGCCCGTCGAAAGCCAGGCGCAGACCGAGCTGAAGCCGGACGACGTGTTTGTCCAGGCCTTCATGCTGCTGCGGAAGGTGCGAAGCCTCGAGGCGACCTGGGACTACTCAGGGGCGGCGGCCAAGTGTCAGGAAGCGAGTGAGATGTACGATTCGATCAGCAAGAAGTGGCCGCGCTGGAAGCCTGAGATGTTAGAGGCTCGCAGATTGAAGGTGCGCCAGGATTTCAAACGTCTGCAACAGCGGGCTGCTGAAGAGTCCTCGGTCTCCAATAGGCTGGATCTCCCGCAACCGAGTGAGCCCGGGCCAGGATTCCGCTTGGGAACGACCCGCCCCGGGGCGATCCCAAGCAAGCCACGGCCCGCCACGCCTCGGCAGAAATTTGAAATGCTCGAGCGCGAAGTGGAACGCTTGAAAGCGGATCGGGCCCGGCTTCTTCGGCAAGGCCAAGAGCAGCAAGACAACTCCACGGCGGCGAATCGTGCGCTGGGCAAGATGCGCGAAGACGTGGGTCGACTGCAAGCGTTGCTGTTTCTAGCCAAAGAGAAACTCGGCCAACTCGAAGGCTCTGGCGTGGTCGCCCTGAAGGCGCAGGTCGACACCTTAAAGGAACAACTGGACTTGGCCACGGATCGTCTGAAGGAGCAGAACCAAAGCACTGGTTCTGTCATAGCAGAATACGAGAAAGGGCAACAGACCATAGCCAAGCTCTCACAGGATGTCGAAGAGATCACTCAGCAGCGCGATGAAATGGCGGCCATCATCAAGGGCCTGCAGACGGGTGAATCGTCAGGGCAATTGATCATGGAGAACATGCGATTGCGCGAGGCACTCAATGTGGCACAAGCCCGAGTGGCGGACCTTGAGTTGAACAAGTTGGAAAGCGAGACAGAGATCGCCGGGCTGCGCGAGGAAGTGAGCCTCCTCCGCATGGAACTCGCCACGGTGAAGCAGGAGAACGAAGCCCTGAAAGAGCGTCTGTTAGACTTTCGAGGGTCGCTTGATGAGACCGAACAAGAACTGAACTTCAATCCGCCTTCCATCGAAAACGAAACGGCACGACAAGAGAATGAGCTGCTACGTCAAGTGATTGCGCGCCAGCTCAAGAAGCAAACACTTCGTCAGCAGGGGCGTGACCTCTTCATCGCCGAGCTACAGGATCTCGAAGCAGGTTCGGACGAGTTGATCGCAAAGCTCGATGCCATTGTGGCGGACTCGCCTTTGTCCCCTGAAGAGCAGGCAGCGATCGATCGAAAACCACCGAGAGTAGATTCCGAAGCGGCGCAAGTGTCCTCAGGTGCGCCCACCGTGGGCGATGAACTGTTAGACCGTAAGATCGCGAGATCAGCAGAAGCCGCCGCCTACAACTTTGGGCAGGGCCGCTATGAAAGTGCGGAAGCGCATTACAACGACATCCTTCAGTTTGTCCCACAGCACGTCGAGACTCTCTGCAATTTAGGCGCGACGAAGATGCGACTGAACCAAGTGAAAGAAGCGCGCAATCTCTTTGAGCGAGCGATCCTATCCGAAGAGAAAAGTGGGAGAGCTCAGCTCATGCTCGGCGTGTCTTGTTTCTTTCTCGAGGACATGGAGACGGCTATCACTTCGATCAAGAGAGCCATGGAGATCGAGCCTAACAATGCTGAGCCACCTTCTTTTCTCGGTGTCTTCCAAATGAGCCGAGGGGACGACGCGGCAGCGGTCGAGGCCTTGCAAATGGCGGTCGATCTCAAGCCACGTGATCCTATCATTCAATTCAATCTCGCATTGGCCTTACTCCGGCAAACCCCTCCCGATCCGAGACGTGCGCAGAATCACTATCAAGAAGCGCTCAATCACGGTCTGACTCCGAATCCGCAGATGGAAGACACGCTGAAGAGCTATGAAAACCGCGCGGCTCCGCAGCCCGCGCCCGTACCGGCGTCCTTGAAAAGCTAGGCGCGGCTCCACTCGCAGACTTTGCTGACGCAAATCCGCATAGATGTTGATTTTTCATAATTACCAGATATCCTCGAGTCGATGATATCCCACCGAAAGCCCTCGACCCAACATGCCTGGTTTCCCTGGGCGCTGGTGCTGGTGGCGGCCTGGGGGGCACAGATCTTTGCTTGGCGGGCTGCTTTCTACATGGATGACATGCCGCACATCCTCATGCGGGATACCGTGACCGGAGATGCGGCGTTGGCATTTGGATGGAAAGGGCGCTTCCTGACATTTGCGTTGTGGCGAGGTGTGTTCACGTTGTTTGGGGAGAGTTCGGCGGCGTTTCACGGTCTGAATTGGTTGCTGCACGGCGCGGTGGCCATGCTGAGTTTCGGCGTGTTGCGTGGGTTTGTGAGGCTTGGCCCAGAGCATCTTCGGGAGCATGCGTCTTCGCTCGCCCTGTGGGGAGCCCTGATCTTTGCCGTGCATCCACTGTGTGTGGAGCCGGTGCACTACGCGGCACAAACGAGTCTCTTGTTAGGCACTCTATTGGCCATGCTTGCGGCGGGCGGATTCCTCAAATGGCGAGAAACAAATCGGATGGTCTATGCCATTCTTTCCATCGCGTTTGTTTTTCTCGCGGGCATGGCGAAAGAGGCAGGATTCTTCCATGCATTGATCCTTCTTTTCTTCATGATGATGCTAGGAGATTCGTCTGAACGTTCATGGGCGTGGCTTGGTCGTCGGCGGAATCGGATCGCTCTCTGGGTGGTCTTGGGCGGGTTGGCCATGGTCTTTGCCCAGACATGGTTCGGCATCGTGCTAGGTAGAGCTCAGAATATTGAGGGCATGTCCCATCACTGGCTCACGCAGTCACGGGTCCTGGGCGAGTACCTGTGGCGCATGTTCGTTCCGACCGGTTTGAGCAGCGATCACCACATCGCGTGGACGCTTTCATGGGGAGACAAGGAAGCGGTGATGAAGTTCATCGTCGTCATGGTCAGTGGGCTCTGGATACTCGAACGCTACCTGCGAGGGCGGCGGTGGTTTGCAGCGTTGTTAGGATTGTGCCTGTTCCATCTTCTCTTGCGCTTTGCTTATCCGGTGGATGAGCCTATGGTGGAGTACCGCACCTATCCCTGCATGCCTTGGGTCGGCTTGCTCATCGCCTTTGGTGTACGAGAAGTGACAGACCTACGTTTCCCGAGGCTCCTCTGGGTTTCAAGAGCGACGTTGGCCCTTATCGTCCTATCATTTGCCGTGCTAACTCTGTCCCGATCACACGTCTGGCAGAGTGAGAGGACGTTGGTGATGAATGTCTTGCAACGTTACCCACTCAATCTACGCGCGATGGGGATCTATTTTAAAAACCTCGTCATGGATGGACAGTCCGACGCGGTGCTCATGGGCGCGGAGATGCCGGACATGGTCAGTGACCAGATTCTATCGGTGAACGATGGGAACGATCGGCAATTCAGCGGACGTCGATTGAATCTCGACTATGCCGCCTGCCAGTATTACATCATTCGCGCGCATCTCCAGCGTGATGACGCGGAGACTGCCCTGGGGAAAGCGGAAACGCTTCTGGCAGATCTGATCACGGGACGGCGACATGGTGGCCCGGAGACGATGTTCACCGCGTGCCTTTCACAAGCCCTCTGCTACGAGGTCTTGGGAGATGCGCAGGAAGTGGAACGGGCCCTGGAGATGGCCCGACCGCTCTTGCCTAACGCTGATGAATTGCCTGAGATGCTCGATGCCGAATTGATCCTCTTAGGAAAAGCCGCGCGCGTCCGCTCGTAGCAAGGCGGCGTTTGTTTAAGAGTCCTTGCATTTTAAAGACGTGCTTCTTAGCTAGAGGGAATGAAATGTCCGAACTGCGAGGCCGTGTTGACCGAAGAGGTCGAGGCGTGTCCATCTTGCGGCTTTTCGTATCAAAGCATTGGTGGGGAGTTCGGAAGAATGCCCTCCGTGAAGGGAGAACTATCCGACATGGTAGAAGCCTTGAGCATGCGCGAGGCGGGCAAGGTTCGCGGTGCGATTAAGCAGTTTGTTAGGCAATTTCCTCAATTGAAGTTTCATGTGTTTCTGACTTCGGTGGCCTCCGAATTCCCGATCGCCAAGTTTGCCTTCTGGTTGTTCAACGGTGGCTGCATCTGCTCGGATTTGCACAAAGGCGGCCTGAATTTTCATAATCTCTTGCTCATCGACGTGGAACATAGGCGTTCCAATCTCTCGATTGGCTACGGATTGGAACCCTTCCTACAGGATGAAGATCTGACGACGATCTTGAGTGCAGGGCAGACTTTGATCTCGAAAGGGACCTATGGGGAAGCGATCTTGGCCATCTTGGACAAGGCGACCTCCATCCTCCACGAGCGAAGTGATCAGATTCCCAAGACCTTTGGATTGCGCCCGAAGACGCGCCACGAGGAAGGCCTGTAATCAGGTTGTCGCCGTGCGCCAATTCTGTTACACTGACACAGTGATGGTGAAACGATTCAGTTTCCTGGCGATGACCGCTTCGTTAGTTGCGTGTGTGCTCGGCCTCACTCAGGATGAGGCCGTCGTTGAGAAACCATCCCTGAGCCGACATCCCTATGTCCAACTGACGACCACTTCTTCAGCCATGGTGGTGTGGAGGACGCTCGGTGTCAGCGAACCGGTTCTGCGCTATGGGACATCGCCCGAGGCATTGACTGAAGAAGTGCGTGAAGGCTTGATCAAGCATCCTCCGGTGTCCGCATTCGATCCCATTGGAGGCATGGAAGGCGAGCCGGAAGGCCTGCAATTGCCGCGCCTCTGGAGTGCACCTCCTGACACTTACCAGTACGAATGGACGTTGAACGGGTTGGCTGCGGGCACGGTCTATTATTACGCCGTCTATCATGGTGACGAACTCTTGGCTGGCGGCGATTCTGAGCACTTTGTCAGAACAATCCCACCCCCTGAAAGTGAACAATCTTTGCGTTTCTGGGTGGTCGGAGATTCGGGCAATGGGGGCCTCTTACAACGGGAATCTTTTAAAGCGATACAAGCGCAAGTCGCAGCCACGAGGGTTCCGATCGACGCCTACATTCACTTGGGAGACATGGCCTATGTGAGCGGCACGGACGACGAATTTGAAATGAACTTCTTTCAGATCTACTCGCCATTGCTCCGCAACACCGTGACGTGGCCGACGATGGGAAATCACGAAGCCGCGTCAGCGAGCGGGGTGACCGGCATCGGAGTCTACTACGATGCCTATGTCACACCCACCCAAGGCGAAGCCGGTGGCGTTCCGTCAGGGTCCGAGAGTTACTATGCTTTTGACTATGGCCCCGTCCACTTTGTTTGTCTCAACAGCCACGACCTGAATCGCGCGCCGGACGGTGAAATGGCGCAATGGTTGAGGGAGGACCTTAGCCGAGTGGAGGCGAAGTGGTTGGTCGCCTTCTTCCATCACCCGCCCTACTCCAAAGGGACGCATGACAGTGACACGGAAACGCAACTGGTGGAAATGCGAGAGCACATCATGCCCATCCTGGAATCTCATGGCATCGATCTAGTCCTATCGGGACACTCACACACCTATGAACGCTCGATGCTGATCGATGGCGCCTACGCCACGCCCACGGTGGCTGAGGGGGTGATCTATGACGATGGCGATGGTGATCCGCTCAATGACGGAGCTTACCGGAAGAGTGCGGATCTGAATCCTAACGGAGGCACATTAGCTGTGGTGGCAGGGAATGGGCGAGGTGGTGTCCAGGCTCTTGGCCTCAGCCCCATCATGCGGCGCGTGGTCCCGGAAGCTGGTTCTCTCCTACTGGATTTGCAGGGTGAACGACTCACCGGTTACATGATCAACGATCTGAACCAGTTGCGGGATCGCTTTCAGATCATCAAGTCAGGGCAAGTGCCCGTTCCTGATCGATTGGATCATCCGTGGCAGCCTAACGGCCCCACGGTGACGACGGCATCCCTGGGATCTGGGCAGATGAAGATTGTCATCACGCCTGTTCCAAAGGCTCCTGATGCGGTCGTTCACTACACGTTGGATGGTTCGGCCGTCACGGAGGAGTCTCCTGTGTATGAGAATCCTCTCATTGTCTCTCAAGATGTGTTTCTACAAGCTTGGTCAACATGGCGGGGAGGCGCCAGAAAGAGCCCGACCACGCAAGCGGGTTGGTTGCGGGTGGGAAACCGAATGGCCGTGAATCTTCCCATCCTCAATGCTGAAGACGATATGGTTCTGCAAAAGGGAGTGGTGATTTCCAACGAAGATGTTCTTCCATTAGATGGCACTCAGGTGGCCTTGCACTTTCGCGATGTGCAGCTCCCTCCTCATGTGACGATCGGGCGCGCATACTTGCAGCTGGCAGCAGGAACTGCGGATTCGAACACGGGGACGGTGACGATACGAGTGGATCGACGAGCGGATTCACCTCCTCTGGTGGATGCGGATGATCCGCTGGACGAACGCCCCTGGCTTGAGCGCTCCATCTTATGGGAACTGGCACCCTGGGTCTTTCCCGGCTCTCGGCTGACCAGCGAACGCTCACCTGACTTGTCTAGCTTGCTTCAAGCACTCGTGGATCAGGAAAACTGGCAAACAGGCGGCGCCCTGACATTCCTGCTAGAAGGCAGTGCTGACCGTGCGATGGCTGCCTTCGAAAGAAATCCTCAATTGGCGGCGCGCCTGGTGATCCGCTACGAGCCACTACCACCGCTGCAAGCCGTCGTCTCTCAGCCGCCGCTCTTGCAGCGCTCTAAGGAATCTGGCATTCCAGTGTCTCGTCTCACATTTCGACGCTTGACCAGTGATCTCGGATCTCCGTTGACCTACACGCTAGAGCAGTCCACCACCCTGGCTCCTGACTCGTGGGTGCCCGCGCAGGGATGGGAACCCATTGAATCGCACCAGTTTGAAGGGCCTTGGCAGTTTGCGAATTACCGATTCAACGGTGTGTTAGAAGGACCTTACTACCTGCGTTTTCGCATCAGTTCAGAGTGACCATGAGCGGCAAGTGTTGGAGTTGCTGGTTGGGCTGCAACTTCGGATCATCGTATTGGAAAATGCGGAAAACGCCGTCGTCTTGGGTGGCGCTCGGAACCAAGTCCGGCTCAAACGTTTTCCAACTGACGAGGTCCTGAGAATGCTGAATCGCGTAGGTGACATCGGCACGATCGATGGGGCGACGGTAGCCCAATGTCAGGCGGTCGTCCGGTTGGCGCAACAGCGTTAGTGCTGGTATCGTGTCGCTCTTCCAAGGCTCCGAGCCGAGGGCGTATTCCAAAAGATTGGAGCGTCCATCTCCGTCCGGATCCGCGGTGGGAAGCTTGGATTCACTCGGCTGATCGAAGAAACGCAAGTCCTGCCATTCATTGAATCCTGTAAGGGGAGGAGGCACGGTCGCGTCGAGACTCTCTTTCGCTCCTGTGCCAGCTTTGATGATCAAGTCTGTGGCAAAGCCGATGAAGCCACCAAAGAGGAGTTTAATCCTGCTCCCCGGATTGATCCAGGTATCGAAAACTTCTGTGGGCACTTGATCAATCTGTTCGCCATTAAGATAGAGTGTGGTGAGTTCACGATCCATGACCGCGCGGACGTACACCCACGTTTTCAATGGGATCAAGTCGTTCACCTCCGTCACTTGCGTTTGTCCATAAACGCCTGTGATAGGCCCCCGATAAGGATCCTTGAAGAGCCACAAACGCACCGGCTGAGCCAGAGCCTCGATATCGAGAGCGAAGAGGTACGAAGCGCCTTCATTCTCCTCGAACCCTTCGATAAAGACTATCGACTCCACGCTGATCCATTGGGTGTGCGGCGGGAAGAGCTTTTCTGCAAAGATCGTACGATCCATGGTGAAGAGAAGATCCTTTGATTCCTCCAATCGCGCCGCACGAAACTCGGAACGGGTAATGGCATACCCGGGCCATTCAAAGTTTCCTGTGTCGAACTCGGGAGAGCCTTCACTTGCCAGATCATAGGCATCCTCAGCGGCTCCCGGAAGCTTGCGCACCTGACCCATGACATCTTTGAAATCGTTGTCCAAGGGGTAGTAGAATCGCACATTGCCATTCCCAAGAATCTTGCCGTAGGGCCCCTCGCCATGCTCAGCGGGTGTCGGCTGAGACTGTTCGATGTCCTGCGCGATCTTTTCCGTCACCGCGAATTCGGCGCGGGCGAAACTCCGTTTTCCGTCTGGCCAAAGCACTTCGAGTTCGGCCCACCCCGTTCGCGCAATGTCAGTCTTTACGGTGTAGTTCGACGTGATCGCGATATCTTGTCCTGTAGCTTCCCAAATGACACGACCCTCACTCAGATCTGCTTCCGATGACGTGCCCGTCATGGTGTAAGTGCCGCCCACTTCGGCGGTGACCGGCGCATTGAAGATCTCCACGACTGGAGCTGGCACCCAAGGTTCGGCATACGCGCTCGTCAAAAAGAAGAGGTAAGCGCTGGTGGCAAAGGCCTCGGCATGCTGTGAGATCACGAACTCGTTGCTCACGTCCCAGACGTCCATTGGACGTCCATTGGACGATCATACACCCCATAAGGGGTGGCCAAGTCACCTTCATTCACCTCGGGGGGATAGGACTGAACACCCAGGAGACCTTGAAGCTCAGGCAACTAAGGGACGCCGGTATTCACACTGCCCATGATATGTCCGATCGGCGGCATCTTCCGCTCATCGGCGTCGGCAAACTGTGAGACAAACTCGCGTGTCTGATTCCAGCCCAAGCCGGAAACGAACGAACGATTGAGCGGGTTGGAGCCGAGAGGATAGTTGAGGGTCTCGAATTACACTGGCTTGGGGTCCAAGAGTTTGGCCGTGATGAGATCGAACCCATCCGCCATAACAAAGAAATACGTGACACTACGAAATCACTTCGCTTCCGAAGGAATGCTAAAGCCGAAGAGATTATCCGCCGCCCAGGAGACGAGATCATCGGCACCGCCCAGCAGTTCATCGATGACATGCTCGCGATAAGACTTGGAACCTACTGGCGAGGAATCGTAAGTGATCGCTCGACCGCTTCGCGCTCCACGATTAGCAAAGATGTAAGTGCGCATGGCAGCACCTGTCGCTTCGTAGAGTTTCTGCCAAGTGAAGCCTCGAAACTCTCGCCACCCGTAGGCCAAGCCATGCAACTCTTCCGCATTCCATGGCATCCATTCTTTCATCCGCGCTTCATAAATCGCCTCTCCCGTGGCGGCGAACAGGGCGGCCGCCGCCCAAGCGACCTCATCTCGAGATTCTGCTAGACTTCCGTAGTGAGTGATGCGCTGATGCGCTCCAACCACGCCGTACTTGGCCACCGCGCTCTCAATGAAGGCCCATCCGCGCATCCCAGCATCGAGATAGCGCGCCGCCTCTTCGGGGAAATGACGTTTGAAACTGGGAGAACTTGCCGTTTCGACAAGGGCCGCGACGGCGGCGCCAGTCGAAGAGAGGGTCTTCGGCCATACGACTTGGCGGTCACCCTTTGATGGCAATGTCATCGTTTCGAAGGAGCGCTGCGCCGGATGCACGAGAAAGAAGAAGCCGCCATCCGAGTCCTGCATCTTTTCAATGTAGTCCGCCTCCCACTGCGCTTCCTGCAGGATGTCGGCAATGCCGTCTCCGCTTTCTGGGATGCCAAGATTGTCTAAGGGGTCTGGCCCTTAGCTCGTCCCTGGCAATTGCAGTATGGCATCTGCGGTGAAGATCATGGTGTGCAAAGCCTGGGCACTGTTGATCATGTACTTGCCGTAGTCTCCTGCATCGAAATGGACTAACGAAACATTAATCCATGGGCCGAAGCCTTCGCTAGATTCAATCAATTCTTCCGAACTCACTACTGAACTACGAATGCGAAGATCATCGAACCCACCGTGGAGAAATGTGGTGCTCGTGAGACTGCTTTCATTTCCTAAACGGGTTTTACCTCCTAAAGACAACGATTTCGGGTCCGCAAGTCACTGATAATTAGAGCGTTAGCGGCAATCTTGAAATTTCAATTAGATGGCTACAGGCTTCTGATAAATCTGAGCTTTGTAACCGACATTGTCATTAGGTCAACATGCCTGCTGATTTAGGTGATACGTTACCGTTAGTCAATTCTAGAATTTCGAATCCACCATCCCCTTGAAATTTTTCACGCAATGCCAGGGCGCATTAAACCCCTTGTTTAGAAGCCTTTAGTCGCACGGTTATCCCGTTTTGGTGGGGGTAAAACCCGCCTAAAATCAGCGGGGCGTCTCCATTGGGGATCTGTGCGAGACCTGCAGTTGAAGCCGTTCCTACAGTGCTAGCATCATCGACCCAAATTCGTAGGCCTTGACCATTCCCAGCCTCGAATGTGGCTGCGATGAAATGCCAACTCCCGTTGTTGATAACGCGATCGCTAGAGACGGTCGTCGAACCGACGCGCCATTGCAGCGTCTTCGATTCCGTCTCAAAGGTAATGGCAAATCCATTAGGGGCGCCCCCTTTGGAGAGGATCACTTGATCGCGATCACGCGTTTCAATCTGCACCCATAAGCTCAGGGTCATGGCTTTCTTTCCATTGAGCGCTTCCAATGATGAGGCGATGACATGGTCATCGATGCCATCAAGGGCGAGACTCTGTCCGAGCACCGCAGCGCTCTCCTGAGTGGTGAAGACAGGATCATTCACCAGTTCCGCAGCCTGACGCGACGACGAAATATCTCGCAACTGTGTTCGAGTGGTTTGCATGAATTCATCCACGAGGAGGAACCCTGTGAGACTGCTATCGATGATCTGAATGGTCGCAGTCTGTCCCGCCAAGTCGCGGACATCCCAATAGTGCCATTCAAGCCGATTCCGATCCGTGCCGGTCATGGTTCTCACAGGTACACCATCCACGAGGAGATTCACTGCCGTGACGCCCCTCTGTTGGCCACCCGAACTGAGATCGTAAGGTTGATTCGTGCCTGCAATCAGAAACCCGAGCCAGGGTTTCTCAATGACAAACGGCGGAGGATCTAACAAACCGGTGGCTCGTGTCTCATTCAGTGTCGAATTGGCTTCCCCTTCGACCGGCTCGTAAATCTGGTAAGTGTTGATGAACCCGACACCGTGAAAGTCGTCGAGTTCGCCCATCTCTGACTGCCATCGGAAGCTTTCCAGCTCTGTTGTCCAGAGATGGCGGTTTGTGTTTCTGACGCGTTGCGACCTGGGTAGGCGGAACGGGCTGGACGTTCGCCAAAGGCATGACCTGACGGATGACCCGCAAAGGGGTCACTGATCGTGGCTTCTTCATAACTGAAAAGGTTAAAGCCCGCGATGACATTACCTTCGAGCACCACTTCTTCGCCATCCATGGGCCACCAGGCCACGACATCACCAGTATAAGGAAAGAGCATCGTCTCCGGTGAACGAATCTGCGGCACGGGATGCGTTTCAAACTTGTCGAAGATGGTGAAAGTGTTGTTGCTTGCTTCGCGAACGCCCCGGTAGGGCCAGCCATTCTGACGTTCATCGAATGGCATCGTCGCCGGGGCAATGTGGCCAGGAGGATCGACAAATCGCGTGTAGGGCAGCTTGTGATCCTCGCCAGACCACTGATGGTAGAGGCCCAGCTCCAAGGTACGTGTGAGCATGGCAGGCATCTCCTCGCCGATCTTGAAGGGCGTAGAGGCTCCGAGCCCGGGAATGCGTAAGCGATAGTTTCCGGGGGTGGTGAACTTGCTAAAGTCCATCTCCAAGACCCCGTCATAGGTCTTCCAACGGCTATCCGTTTTGACCGTGTAGGGCTCCGTATTGGGTTGGTAGACCACGGCATTGGTCGCGGCATCGATGATCTCAAACGGTGTGTCCAGAGAGAGCCCGAGAGGGATGCCTTGATCCGTGATTACGCCGCCCTCCAGCGTCGCTGGTGCGACCATCCATTCGCGGGTGGTCTCATCCGCATAGATCTGTCCGCGATCGCCGATGAAGTAGCTCAGATGCGCTTTCTTCGTCCCGCCCTCTCCTTGAAGACCAGGCCAGGTGGCGCCGTAACCGAGATGATTGACATGAATGGCAGGGTTATAACGTAAAGGCAGGGCTTCGGCATCGAAGTTGAAGCCTTCAAGAAATGCAGACCCCGCACCACCTGCACGCGAGCTCCCTCAGAGACAGAATCGGCTAACAAGAGATAGATCGATTGCCCGACCCGAAGGTCCGGAATATTCTTTTCGGCGTAAAGCGCACGCTGCCGGAACCCCACGCGTTCGATCGAGCTAGCTTGACCATCGACGGTGACTTGAGAGGAACCCTTGTGCGGGGCGTTTCCTCGCGGCGCTCCCCAATCAAGAAAGTCCCACCATTGAGGCGTGGTCCGCAGAGAGAGCATCAGGGGTGGCTTCTGGTTGGCATCCCATCCTCCTGGAGATTCCTGCGTGTTCACGAGGTAGAGCTCGTTCAAGCGAGGCGTGATGATGCGAAGTTCGTGGTGACCCACCTTGGGTAGGAGAAGGGCTTCTTCGAACTCTTTCGGCGTCGGTTCGCCAGAGGGAACGACTAACGAAACGAGCAGGGGTAGAATCTTGAACATGGCGGCAATGTGAATAAGGGACCGAGAAGGCCTCGATTCACTCATTTAAGAGATCTCACGGTGAGGCCCCTCCTCAATTGTCAAACGTTTGGAAACATAGATCAGAGGCCTCCATTTGTCGCCACTGAAACCAGTGATTATGGGATGTCGACTTGAAGACTGCATTCCCAGAAAATTGGAAACTATTCTATAAAAGATTGAAGAGGCTGGCTGTTGGAGGTATGAAAGATGGATGAAATACACGCTCAATATTGACGACGTCCTGCTCGAGCGTGTCGTCAAGGTCACAGGAGCCGCGACCAAGACCGAAGCAATTCATCTCGCCCTGCGGGAAATCGACCGCAAAGCCCGGCTCGTCGAAGTGCTCCGCGAGGGGACCGGGGCCGCCGAGGAGGCACTGAGAGAGATGTTTGATCCCGTGGCGGACCCGCTGGCCATGCGCGTGGCCGAGACGCCGGAGACCTATCGAATCCGAAAGAAATCCTCCCCATCCACATGAGCGTGCCTGTGATGGTGGACAGCTCGTGGTACATCGAGCAAGCAAGTCAGGGGCATGACCCGCTGAGGGTCCTTGCATCCATCGCCGAGAGCCGGGACATTGCGACCTGTGGCGTCATCAAAGCCGAAGTGGGCCGCGGTCTCCGTGAAAGCCGATTCCTGGAACGCTACCGAGCGGCTTGGGATGCTATGCTCTACGTGCCTTCGGATCATGGCCGTTGGGAGAAGACCTTGGAATTGGCGCGATTGCTCGATCAACGCGGCATCCATTTGCCCTTGCAAGAGGTGCACATCGCCACTTGTGCGCTGACCATCAGTGCGGTGGTTCTGACCTATAATTCGCATTTTCAGAAGATTCCTGGATTGGCTGCGACGGATCGCATTTACTGACGCGACTCATGGGAAAGATCAAACTGCTCTCAGACACCGTGGCCAGCCAAGTGGCGGCCGGCGAGGTCGTGGAACGTCCAGCCTCGGTAGTCAAGGAACTCATCGAGAACAGCATCGATGCCGGTGCCCGTAACATCGAGATCCGGATACGGCGTGGAGGCATTTCCTCGATTCAGATCGCCGATGACGGTTCCGGGATGAGCAAGACGGATGCGCTCATGTCGCTGGAACGGCATGCCACGAGCAAGATCGTGGACACCGAGGATCTCTCTAGCATCATGACCATGGGGTTCCGTGGCGAAGCCATGCCGAGCATCGCCAGTGTCTCGAAGTTCCGAATGACGACGCGGGAAACGAACGCGCTGGAGGGCACGGAGATCCTTGTCAATGGAGGGAAGCTGATTTCCGTGAAGGAAGCGGGCGAAGCACCGGGCACGCAGATCGAGATCCGTTCCCTGTTCTTCAATCTACCGGCTCGGCGCAAATTTCTTCGCACGGAGAATACCGAGTTCAGCCATATCGAGCATCAGGTCCGGATCCATGCCATTGCCCATCCACGCATCCGATTCTCTTTGGTGCACAATGAGAGGACCGTCTTTCACCTGCCGAGCACTGAAAGCCTGTTCGAACGGGTGCGCGGCTTGGTGGGGAATGAGTTAGCGTTGCGATTGTTAGAGATTCCCGAGCAGGAACGGTCTGGGGTTCGCATTCATGGATTCATCGGCGAGCCCGGCGTCAGTCGAAGCAATCGGAGCCTGCAAATGATCTTTCTCAATCGCCGTCCGATTGAGGGCGCTCTCTTGCAGTACGCGTTGCGTGAGGGCTATCACACGGCCTTGATGAAAGGGCAGCAGCCGGTGACTTTTCTCTTTCTAGAGATGGATCCCAGCCGAGTGGATGTCAATGTGCATCCGGCCAAGCGCGAGGTGCGCTTTCATGATGGGAATGGCTTGAAGGCGATGTTAGTAGATGTGGTGGCGGAGACCTTGGCCCAGCGGGTGAATGCGGGGAGTCGCCCTTTGCATGAGGATGTGGTCAATGAGGTTTCGCCGACAGAGGCGGCTCGGTTAGAGCCCGCCGCCACTGCTCCTTTTGAGGCGCCGGATGAGGGCTTCCATCAGGCCGATCTGATGCCCGAGGCTGAGCAGCGGAGCTTGCGCAAGGACTGGTCGCCAATGCTGGAGACACCGGTAAAGCCACTAGTCTCGATAAAGGAGTCGCCTACGGCTGAAGACGTGTCAGAACCTCTATCCGAATCACCACCCCCTAAGGAGACGCCAGCGATGCCAGAGTCGGCTGTGCCCGCTCCGAGTGATTTCCGTATCCTGGGGGTGATCGGGAAGCTTTATGTGCTCATGGAGAATGCGCAGGGGCTGGTGCTCATGGATCAACATGCGGCGCACGAGCGCGTCTTGTTCGAGCAGATGCGCAAGCGGATGGAGACGGAGGGCGTGCCCACCCAGCAGTTGCTCATGCCGGTGACTTTGGAGATGACGCCAAAGGAGTTCGATCTGGTTCGTCAGCATTTGGAGACCTTGCGCAAGTTAGGCATCGGTGCGGAGAGCTTTGGAGCCAATACCTTGAAGATCGATTGCCTGCCAACGTTTGTCAGTGAGCGGGATGGGAACAAGTTCATCAATGATGTGTTAGAAGAGCTGCAACGCGACACATCCCGCATGTCCTCCATTCGGCTTGGTGAAGACATGGTGGCGACCACGGTGTGCCGGCATGCGGTGAAGGCCAATGATGACCTGCATCCGAAAGAGTTGGAGAAGCTTTTAGAGGATCTGTTAGCCTGTGATCTGCCGTTCTGTTGTCCGCACGGACGGCCTACCTTGGTCCAGATCTCATTCAAAGAATTGGAACGGAAGTTTGGTCGGGTGGTGTGATGTCATGACGACGAAAGAAGCATACATTGCCCTCAATCTGTTGCCGAAGATCGGTCCGGTACGAGTGCGCCGGTTGCTCGAAGTCTTTGAATCGCCTGAAGCGATTCTCAAAGCCAACAGGGACAAGATCCTTGCCATTGAGGGCTTCGGAAGTGAAATGGCCAAGACGTTGGTAAACTGGGAGGATCACATCGATCTCCAGCGTGAGCTGGACTTGATCCGGGGGGCCAAGGTGGGAGTGGTGAGCTTGGATTGTCCGGACTACCCCGGGCCTCTGCGCGAGATCCATGACCCTCCCACGGTGCTCTATGTCTGGGGGACCCTAACCAAAGCAGATTGGCGCGGGATCGGTGTGGTGGGCTCGCGTCGGGCCACGCATTATGGGCTGCAGACGGCGAAGAAGCTGAGTTATCAAATCGCACGGGCGGGACTGACCGTGATCAGCGGCTTGGCCCGTGGGATCGATACCGCTGCGCACGAAGGGGCCCTTGCGGGTGGCCGAACCGTGGCGGTGTTAGGCTCCGGACTAGGAAAACTCTACCCGCCGGAGAATCAAGTGTTGGCCGAGAAGATCGCGAAGCAAGGGGCGGTCGTTTCCGAGTTCCCCATTCTCTATCTGCCAGACAAACAATCGTTTCCCCTGCGCAATCGCATTGTCAGTGGTTGGTCCTCAGGCATTCTCGTGATCGAAGCGCCGCAACGGAGTGGCTCGCTCATCACCGCGAATCAAGCGGCGGAGCAAGGTCGCAATGTATACGCCGTGCCTGGGCCGATCGATCGACCCAACTCCGTCGGCTGTCATCGTCTCATCCAGGATGGGGCCAAACTCGTCATGAGCGTAGACGATATTCTCGAAGACTTCGGCCAGCTTGCGCTTTCCATGGCGGAAGGCTCTGAACCGGATAGCCTCCCCTTGGCAGGGCTCTCGGACGAGGAACGCAAGGTGTTCGCGCTTTTGTCAATTACCGAGATCGGGATCGAAGACATCATTCGCCAGGCCGAGCTTCCTTCCCAAATCGTGTCCACGACCTTGATGCGCCTGGAGATGAAACGCTTGGTCAAGCAGCTCCCGGGCAAGCACTTCGTGCGCTTGTGAAGTGACGTTGCTAGCCTCCTTCGATGAGGATGGATTGCATCCCTGCGGCGTCTGCCGCTTGGATGCCTAACTGACCGTCCTCGATGACGAGGCATTTGCTAGGATCGACGCCCATGCGTTTCGCTGCTTCCAGAAAGAGATCGGGCGCGGGCTTGCTGTGCTCGACCTGGTCTTGAGTGACGACGACTTCGAATAGCTCGCGTAACCCGATGGCCTCTAACGTACGTGTCACGGTGTCCCAGACGCCTCCTGACGCCACCCCGACGGGATGCGTCAGAGCCACACGTTTGGCGAAATCGACCACCGGTGGGTTCGGCTGAACGCGATGCAGGTTGTCGCGATAGAAGGCTTCTTGATCTTCGACGACTTTCTCTGGATCGAGTGTCTCGCCGAAATGGGCATTCACACGACGAACCGTTTCTAACATACACACACCCGCCAGTGATTGCGCGTACTCTCTGGTGAGCTCAAAGCTCGCCCCATTCTTCTTGTAAGCGAAGATCCAAGCCTCGAAATGCAACGCCATCGAGAGTGCTAGGGTCCCGTCATTATCGAAGATATACCCCTCGAACGGCGTGTCCGGAATGGTGAGGCCTTCTGGAGTGGTGATCATCATGGGCACGCATAGCCCAAGCGGTAAGAATACCAAGAATTGCGTAGAATTTGGTCTCTATGGCATCACTATTTCCTCTCTGGTGTTTCTGAAAACTCATAATGATGCGACTGTTCCTTTTCCTCCTCTCTTTTGGCTTGGTTCACGTGACCCATCCAGCGCTCCTCGCCGAAGAGCCCGCCGATGATGGCCTCACGCCGGGCCATTCCTTGCATGGCGAGACCTTCAATGAAGGCCCGCGCCAGAAGGCCTACCTGATGGAGAACACGGGGAAGATCGAGTTCCCGATCACGGCCAAGACCAATGAGGTCCAAGCCTTCTTCAACCAAGGGGTCGGTCAATTGCATGGCTTTTGGTACTTTGAAGCCGAACGCACCTTCCGCCACGTGCTCTATCTCGATCCAACCTGCCCGATGGCTTACTGGGGCTTGGCCATGGCCAATGTGAACAATGAGAAGCGCGCCAAGGAGTTCATCGCCGAAGCCAAAGAGTCGCTCGATAGCGAGAAACTAACAAAACGCGAACTCCTCTATCTCAAGTCCATGCATCGCTTCTATCACAGTGGCGAGAAAGATGACAAGAAACGCTACCGCAAACTCGTGCGCGACTACGAAGACATCGCCCTGCGCTTTCCTCAGGACATGGAAGCCCTCGCCCTCGCTGCGCAACAAATCTGGTACAACAGCCGCAAGGGCAATCCCATCTCCAGTCATCTCGCCGTGGATGCCATCATCCAACAAGTCCTGGATAAGAATCCCATGCATCCGGCGCATCACTACAAGATTCATTTATGGGATGGTGAGAGACCTGAACGCGCCTTGCCTTCCGCCGCCCGCCTCGGACAGTCTGCGACTAGCATTGCCCACATGTGGCACATGCCTGGTCACACTTACTCCAAGACCCACCGCTATGACGACGCGATCTATCAGCAGTCCGCTTCCGCACGAGTGGATCACGCGCACATGATGCGTGACCACGTCATGCCCCATCAGATTCACAATTACGCGCATAACAACGGCTGGTGCGCTGAAAACATGGGGTTCCTCGGACAGATCAACGAAGCGCTGAGCCTCGCGATCAATCTCATTGAATTGCCACGCCCCGCCAAGTTCAAGAAGTTAGGCGACGTCGAATACTACAACGCCGGTGGGACACCTTTCCGTGAAGGACGGCGCCGGCTCTGGGCGCTCTTGAACGACTACGCTCTGTGGGATGAGATCCTTCGCCTGAGTGACACGCCCGTGCTCATGCCCACGGATGATCCCCTCATGCAGGCGGAGCGGCTTCGCTATCGGGGCATGGCTTATTTCTATAAGAGCGAACTGGACGCCGGTAAGGGTGAGATCGCAGCTCTCGATGAGATCCTAACAGCCCATCAAGAGGCACGCGACGCAGGTGGGGACACGGCCGTGGCCAAAGCAGAAGAAGAGATCAAGGAAGACGATGAGAAGAAGCGGGAAGAGGCCATTGAGAAGAAGAAGAAAGAGGCCCGCAAGCCTTACGATGCCATTGTGAAAGCCTGTGAGTCATACAAAGGCCACTTGGAAGCGCATCTTTCCATTCTTACAGACCGCCCCGTCGAAGCTCGTGAGAAACTCGATAAAGCGAAGGGCTTGTTGGCCATCGATAAAGCACGCTTGCACGGTGAACTTGCGAATTGGGAGAAGGCTGCGGAATTGCTCAAGCGCGAAGTGGATGGCAAGCGCAATGCCCTGGTCATGAAGTCAAATTACGTCCGCGTCCTGGAGAAACTGGGCCAGAAAGACGCCATGAAGAAGGAAATGAAATCCCTCCGCAAGCTCGCCGCCACGGCGGATCTGAATAGCCCTCCCATGGTCGCGCTGACTGACATTGCCAAAGAACTGGAGTTTCCAGAAGACTGGCGCGAGCCCCGCGAGGCTCCAGATGATCTGATCGAGCGACCTGCGCTGGATGACCTGGGTCCCTTCCGCTGGGGTCCCTCCCCGGCGCCAGACTGGCAGTTTTCGAAAGCCAATGATGAGATGTTAGCCTCATCTCAGTTTTCCGGCAAACCTGTCCTGATGATCTTCTACTTGGGCAAGAAATGCGTCCATTGCATGGAGCAGCTCAACGCCTTCGCTCCGGTTGCCGCTCAATACACTGAAGCTGGGATTGAGATTGTCGCCGTGAGCATGGACACCTCTGAGGGCCTCAAGCAGACTTTTCAAGCTGGGGACGGAAAGAATCCCTTCCCCTTCCCATTGGTCTCGGATCCGACCCAAGCAGGCTTCAAAGCGTTTCGTGCCTATGATGAATTTGAAGAAGCCCCTCTCCATGGCACAATCCTCGTCGATGGCGACGGCAAGGTGCGGTGGCAAGATGTGAGCTACGAACCCTTCATGCACGCCGAGTGGTTGTTGGGAGAGTGTCAGCGTCTGCTGGAGATCGATAAGGTCACGAAGACGCTCGCGGTGGCGGAGTGATCTACTCCTCAAGCGTCACGCTCAGCCGTGCGAATGGCGGAGCCTCTAGGGGCAACGTCACCGTCGCTTGATCGATCATCTCCCCAGGCTCGATGAACCAGGCATCTTCAACGAGTTCGATTGGGATCCATTGGGTCAGATCACTCGAACCCTCGACGACGGCCGTGAGTCCCACGCGATCTTTTCCCGTGGGAAAATGAAGGACCGCTGCTTTGCCTTCTTCTTGTGATACTGACAATGGCAACACGTTCGGAGCATTCGGTTCGGCTCCGAAATAGAATTCCATCGCATTGGAAAGACCATCCCCATCACTGTCCATCAATGGCGATTCCGCCTCTGACAAGTCGTTGGCCGCGGCCCAGGCTGTGAAACTCATTCCTATGCCCCCTCCAACACCATTGTCGGTGCCAGGCATGATCGAATCGATCGACGCCAAGACACTGGCCTGACGGGCCCTCGAGTAGGAGTCGTCATTGTAGAGCACTTCCCAAAGCGCGTGTGATGGCGAATTCTGGACACCGTTGATCAGCACGAAAGCCCGTCGAAGTGCACTACTGCTGGGAACGCGACTCGACGAAAGGCCCGAATAGTAAGAGAAACCTTCACGAACCTCCGCGCGAGTGTCGCCGTCTAACACGCAATCAATACCGGCATACTCGAAACCCGTGTTCACGGCAAAGCTGAGGACACTCGAGTCAAAACTGTTAGGCTCGATGCTGAGCACGACGCTCACCACTTCCACACCATTGGCGTTCGTGCCTCCATTCGCCGCCACCGTCGAGAGTATCTGTTCGCCAAACTGGCGACCTTCGAAGCCTCACGTGCCTCACCACGGTGTGTAGTAGTATGCCAGGACGATCTTTCCTTCGAACTGATCCAGCGACGCATTGGTCAGAGCCCCACTTTCGTCAAAGACCGTAAACGCCGTGGGTTGCGACGATGACCCAATCTCAAGCTTTTGAGCTTGCCCCGTGCAGAGAAAACCATGCGCGGCCAGCAAGGTTGATGCGAGCACTAGCTTCGATATCATACAATGAGAAGTTCTGCTTAGAATGTGTAAGAGTAAGTGAGCTGCACGATCCCCCAACGCCGATCATTGTAGAGATTCTTCAAGAAAGCATTGCCTTCTAAAAGAGGATCATACTCGGTCTGGTAATATCCAGCGTAAAGATTCACCGCGCTGTGAATGCCTTGCCAACGAAGACCGACTCCGAGTTCGGTCGACTCTAACGAAGGCGCGGAACTGGTGAATCCACCCAACCCATTCTCGATCTCACCCGTGTCTTCATAATACCGTGCATTGATCCTGAAGAACCAGTCATCGACGAGTTCATACTCCAAGGTCCCACCAAAGAAATACGCATCAAAGGCGGGGTGCTCGACAGCAAAGCCACCATGCATGCGTAGGACCAACCCATCCATCAGCGTGACATTCCAAGCGGTCTGGGTCGACCAACGCTTCTCACGATTCGTCGTGTTCGTGTATTGCACCGTGTTCTGAACCACCACGCTTGGAGAGAGTACATTCTCCGTCTGAAATTGGATGAAATTGGTATAGAGATTCGGCCGACTGCTCGTCAGCCCATTCTCGCCAAACTCGTAGGCAGTAGCGATGGTATCTTTTCCATAACCACCCGTGAGGCGAAGCTTGCCCATCACCGGAATGTACTCCCACTCCAGACCCAGCGTGACACTCGTCCCCTCGGGATCAGGGCCTCGGTACTCTGGCACACCCCCAAAGAGCTGTCCATAATACTCACTGATCCACAGCGAACGGTAGTCGGTGAAGCCGTCATAGTAGGACACGGAGCCTAACAAGTTCCACCGCTTGCCCAAACTCAATCGCCCATCGAGCGCGTAGGCGAGGCTGTCTTCGGACAGATCGGCTGCCGATCCGAAGATCTCGGGTTCGTAGGTCACATCGTAATCATTACGAGTGATGGTCAATCCGATGTCCACGTAGTCCGACGCCAATCGCGTGCCCAAGCTGTACTCTGTCAGAATAATGCCATCAGACCAGAGCACCGATCCCTCGGCGTCGATCTGGGTGCGAAACCGCCAGCTCAGTGACCTCTCTTCTTCGATGGATTCCACGGTTCCATCGAGATCCATATCCGTCTCCCCACCTATCGCACAGGCGACGATGGCCACACTCGCGAGACAACTCCACGATAGAATTCTCATGCTCAAGTTAGTGACATGAACTGCACCCACCACCCGCAGCACCACCGGATCCAGCTCGGCCAGTTTCAATCTGACTGGTCAAGCCACAGTCAAACTTGCTGGCCCCAGTGCCATCAAAGAGCATGCAAGATTGGGAAATATAGTGACGCTGGCTCAATGGAAGCGTTTCGCAGCTCACGAGCAGCAAGGAAACAAGCCCTAAGGCGGACAGAGAGAGAGTTCGGATAGATTTCATAAACATCAAAGTTTCGCGGTTCATCCAATCGACAGCTGAGCACATAAATCTATTCCCGGCAATCGCTTCCCAATTTCTGCATGTCAAATTTGGGGGTGCCTTGACAGGGTGTTTGATCTAGCAGAGCTTCAATCTGGCTAATTATTTAACCGACTATGTTGCTTGCTTGTAGATGTGCTTTTCTTTGTGGGATTCTCACCCTTGGGATCATTCCCAGTGGTGTGGCTGAACCCGTCATTAACGAAGTCATGCTCCACCCCAGGGGGATACCCTTGGAGAATCCCAAGGAGGAGTGGATCGAACTTCACAACACCAGCGCTGACATGGTGGACCTCAGCGGTTGGCAACTCTCCAAGGGCGTCCAATTCACCATCCCCGCTGACACGACGATTCCTGGGAAAGGATTCCTCATCCTGGCAGCGGAAGTGGAGACCTTTCAAGCGATCCACCCCGAGTTCACAGGCATCGTTCTGGGAGATTGGAAAGGGCGATTGGGCAATGGTGGCGACACCATTCGTTTGGAAGATGGTCAGGGTACCACGGTGGATCAGTTAGACTATGCGACACAAGGAGAATGGGGCCTGCGTGTGAAAGCCGAGGAGATCAACGGATCCTCCGGATGGCAATGGTGGAATCTCGCCGACGGCAACGGGAAAACCTACGAACGCGTTCAACCCGAATTAGCGATCAATCACGCGCAACTGTGGGAAGTCAGCGAATTCAGCGGCACGCCCGGCAATACTAACGGTTTACTTGCCGAAGATATGGCTCCTGTCATACTCGACGTCAAGCACGCTCCCGTGATTCCAAAGGTCGCCGAGAATGTCACCATCACGGCGCGTATTGTGGACGATCACAACGCTCCCTTAACCGTGGTTGTCCACTACCGGGCTGACCAACGGCCATGGCAGAGCGCCGAACTTCTCGATCCTGACAATGATCAAGTTCATACTGCGACCATTGGCCCATTCCCCGACGCGCTCTTCCCTACAGAGGATGCGATTGTGGAGTACTACATCCACGCCAGTGATGGAACCCACGAACGGACTTGGCCCAAACCATCTCGGACCACACTTCCAGGCCTCCTTGTCGAAGATCGACGGGAGCAAGTGAACAATGCGCTCTTTCAAGTGGACGCCACCTACGAACCCGGCACCTGGACCGCAGGATCTCCGCCCATCTATCGCATCATCATGACGCCGGAGGAGCGCAACCTTCTTCAGCAGGCTCAAGATCAAAGCAACGGGTTCAATCCGGTAGATGCTGCATTCCATGGAACTTTTGTCAGTGAAGATGGCACGGGAATCAAAGTGAGGCATCAATGCGCGATCCGTGATCGAGGCTTTAGCAGCCGCTCCGGCACTCCCGTGAACTATCATGTGTCTTTCACTGACGATAATCGATGGAACAATCGCAAGTCATTCCAGCTCAATTCTCGCTACCCCTTCAGCCAAGCCATGGGTGCAGCCATGTTTCAACTCGCGGGCATTTCGACCACCGAAGCCGTGCCGGTCGAGGTGCGGGTCAATGGGGTGAACACGGCGGATTCCGGTGAAGTGGGCTATGGACACTATGTGAGAGCTGAACCCATGAATGGTGATTGGGTCACCCGCCTTTTTCCCAATGATGACGCCGGTAACCTCTACCGCATCGATGATCACGCGCGCATCGGATCTGGGCAATTCATCTATGAAGGCGAGAACAACGCGCCTTACAATCTCACATACATCAAGAAGACAAATGAGATCTTGGATGACTACACGGACATCATTGAAATGACCAAGATCCTGAACCAAAGCTCAGCTGAGACCTACCGTGAGGATATCGAGAAGGTGATCAATGTGAGGCAATGGCTCGAGTACCTTGCCGTGAACTCACTCATCGAGAACCTGGAGGGCGGACTCGGAACAGGGCGCGCCGATGACTTTGGTATCTATCGCGGCATCAAGGACCCTCGATTTGTGCTTCTTCCACATGACTTCGACACCGTGATGAGCATCGGCGAACGCAGCTTCAGCCCGGGAAACACCGATATCTTTGTCTACCGCCGCATCCAAGGCATGCGACTGATGTTCGATAACACGGAAACGATCCGCGAATACTACCAGATCTATCTCGAAATGTTAGATGGCTGGTTCCAGCCCGAACATATCAACCCCATCATCGATCAGATCCTTGGCGGCTCGGTTCCAGATGCGAAGGTCAGTGCCGCCAAGAACTTTGTCGTGTCGCGGCGCGCCAACGTATTGAACCAGATTCCGACCCATTACGGCGCTTCCTTCCAATCGGCCGCCAATGGACAAGTCGACGGCATGCCGGTCGCATCCTCTCCCATGGCCAATTTCGGAGGCCAATTCCACATCGGAGAAACGGGCTCGATCTTCGTCAATGGTCGGGCCGCGAATCTCTCCTATGGCGAGACCAATAACGGACCTGCCGGCTCTTGGTCTCTATCAGAGCCATACACGCTCCAGCGGGGCGTGAATCAAATCACGGTCCACTATTACTCCGAGCCCGACGGCTTAGGTGAGGTCGTTCACACAGACTCCTTGGACATCTACTATCCCGGTCCTGCCAATGAACTATCGGGCAACTTAACGCCATTAAGAGACCGTGGCGATCTACGATTCACCGCACCATCACACTTTGTTCCTGGCACACCCTTCATGGTGACCGTTGAGCGTTTATTGCAAGGCAAACGAATCGAAGCGCACGCTCCGGAAGAAACCATTTCACTAGAGGCCCACCCGACGGGTATCATTTTAGAACCTTCCGAGATCACGTTGGAATATGGCGTTGACAGCGCCTTGATCACCGCCAGAGTCCCAGATCCGAACGGCCCCGACGCCATCTCCATTGGAGGAGGCGAAGAACTCATTTCTTCAGGAAGCCCTTGGCGTTACTATGACCAAGATAAAGTCTTGGTAAGTATCTTTTCCCCCGATTGGACTGCCGAAGAATTCGATGATTCCGCATGGCCCAACTCGAATGGAGCCATGGGCTTCCCTCCCAGTCAGGAGATCCCAACATTTGTGCCACCGTTCAAGTCAACGACCTACTACCGCAAGAAAGTCGAACTCACAGCAAGTCAATATCCTAGCATGACCATGAGACTGCGTTATGATGATGCCGCCGTCGTCTGGATCAATGGACAGAAAGCGCTGACCACCCCTGGATTGGGTGAAGAGGTCAAACGAGATACCCGCTCATCGATCGATCGTTCTGGGCTCCCTGCTGACTTTGAAGATTTCACCATTCCGGCATCCCTCTTTGTCGATGGCACAAACACGATCGCCATTGAGCTGCATCAGTCTGAACTCTACGATGGATCCAATTTGTTCAATGAAGCCACCAATGATCTCGTCTTGGATGTTGAGTTGATAGGGAATATCGCGGTGACAGAGATTGATACCTTCGAACTTCAGATCGCAGGAATCGAAGCGAGCCAACACCAGGGCTTTTGGCTGGCACTATTTAAGTCGTTGATATTGTATGATCTCAATCGCTTTGATAGGATTTCGAGCCATGGTTTCGATGGCCTCGGGGAGGTTGCCGTAGCCGGCACGGCTTAGGGGGGCCAGTAGGGAGCAGCTCAGTAGCGCCAGTGCACGCACCGTGTTGGGCGTTCGCATCCGGGCGCGATCTTCCCCCCATACCGCATCGCGCTTCCAGTGGTTCTTGTTCTCCACACTCCAGTATTCTCGCCCCAGTCGAAGCATTCGCTCGGGGC
>JBLHHN010000008.1:0-43780 GCA_047616785.1 Verrucomicrobiales bacterium | reverse complement strand
ACGCCGGCGACTGGTGGCACGGCGTTAGCTCCTTGCAGGAAGATCGTGATCAGGCGCGTCGAATCGGTCTGCAGCGCGAGCGGAACCAGGTCGAACAGCAGGCGCATGCGGCCGATCAAGTCGCTTCGGTTGTCGATGTCGCGCGGCGATTTGGCATCGATTTTTGGCTTTGCCTTCTGCACCCAGGTCGAAGAGACCTCTGAAAAGCTCTTTAAAAGAAGACGGAATTGAATCACAATACTGAGTTCTGGAGCTGGCTTCTGCCAAAGCGGCCTTTGTCCCTTATTTGTCCCTTATTATACCGAGGAGCTTCGGAGATGAGTGTGTGGTTTCCCTTGAATGAGTCCTGCCCTGCAAGAAATGAATCCAATCGGAACATCTCTCCTCTTCTTAATTCTCGTTGGATTTTCGGCTCGGGCCGCTCCCGGAATCGAGGTCGAGATTGATTTTTCCACCTGCGGCTACCGGCAAAGCGGGACTGCGATACCCCTGGTTCCCATCCGGGCCGTTGTGACCGAGGGCGCCAACCCTGACGATGGAGCAAGGATTCAAGCGGCGATCGACCATGTGGCGGGACTCGAGGTCGGGCCCAATGGTTTTCGCGGAGCCGTCTTGCTGAAGGGGAAAAATTTCAACATCGGAACGGGGCTGGTCATCAACAAGACGGGAGTCGTTCTTCGCGGTTGCGGCACCGAGCAAACCACGCTCAAGGGTACTTCAGTGATGCGGGAACCCTTGATCCGGGTTGTCGGGGTGAATGACGTGAAGGTGAATCCCGGCGCGCAAGTGATGGACGAGACCGTGGCGGCCGGAGCGATCAAACTCATTATTTCCGACGCAACTGGATTTGCGGCCGGTGAGCGCATCTTTATCACGCGTCCCTGCACCGCGGAGTGGATCGAATCGATTGGGATGAAACGCACCGGGATCGCATGGAAACCCGGTTCGCGCGACATTCGGTGGGAACGAGTGATTGTTGGTATCAATGGAAATGAAATCGAGTTCGATGCGCCGATCACGACCGCTCTCGAGAAAACCTTTGGAGGCGGTCGGGTAGAGAAATTCAGCTGGCCGGGGAGGATCTCGAACGTGGGAATCGAAAACCTGAAACTGATGAGCGAAACCGTTGCTGAATTCGGCACGAATGAAGACCGCCCCTGGTGTGGCGTGACGATGGAAAACATCGAAAATGCCTGGGTGCGGCAAGTGACCTTCGCCGGATTTCCAGGTTCGGCCGTTGCCCTGGAGCAGAGCGCGAAAAACATCACGGTCGAGGATTGCATCAGCGAGGCTCCCCAATCCGAACTCGGCGGGTATCGCAGGCATACCTTTTTCACCAGGGGCGAACAGACCCTTTTCCTGCGTTGCTGGGCGGAGGAGGGCCGTCACGATTTCTCCGTTGGCCATGGCGCCGCGGGGCCGAATACCTTCGTGGCCTGCCGCGCCGAAAGGGCGCATGATTTCAGTGGCGCGATCGAAAGCTGGGCCTCCGGCATTCTTTTCGATAATGTCAGTATCGACGGGGCCGGGCTGGCCCTTGCCAACCGGTGGAGGGAAAACGCTGGCGCCGGGTGGTCGGCGGCGAACTCGATCATCTGGCAATCGAATGCCGCGGATTTCCGATGCTTCAACCCGCCTGGAGCCTGGAACAAAGCCTTTGGAACATGGGGGTTGCCTATTGGTGACGGGGGTTTTAACCGCGAGTACGAATTTGTCAGGCCCCGCAGTCTCTTTCAAGCTCAACTCGCAATGCGCCTCGGTGGTGGAGAAGAGCCCGTAGAGCACCTTGGACCGATCGGTCGCGATTATCCGGGTGCGACCAATCCGAAACCGGCGCAAGTCGAAGAGTTTTTAGCCCTCTCTAATGCACCGGCGCCGACGCTCAAAGAAACGATTCAGGCGGCTGCGAGGCGTGACCCGCTCTGGGACGAAAGCCGGGATGCGATGGCCGGGGCCGTCGTCGATCCCGAAGTTCAGCGGAAGCCGAAACCGGCGAAGAAACGCCCCATGGCGATTCGGCAAGGGTCCCTTCAGATCGGGGATCTTCCCCTCCGCGGAAAGCGTTTCACGCCCATCTGGTGGCGGGGCAATACCCGGCCCGCCGAGGCCCCTGCCTTCGGCCCCGCGATCACGCGTTTTGTGCCTGGGAAAATCGGCACCGGTTACACGGACGACCTGGTCGAGGTCGCCGATGAGATGGTGCGCACGGGGAAGGTCATTCTGGAGCATCACCATGGACTTTGGTATGATCGCCGACGCGATGATCACACCCGCGTCCGACGATCGAACGGTAATGTGATCCCGCCCTTCTACGAAATGCCGTTTGCCCGAAGCGGCGAAGGCCTGGCCTGGGACGGGCTGAGCAAGTATGATCTGACGCGGTTCAATCCATGGTATTGGAACCGCCTGAGTGCCTTCGCCGAGCTCTGCGACGAACGCGAACTGGTTCTCCTCCACCAGCATTATTTCCAACACAACATTCTCGAAGCCGGTGCCCACTGGGCCGATTATCCATGGCGGTCGGCGAACAATATCAACGACACCGCTTTCCCCGAACCGCCTCCCTACGCGGGCGACAAGCGAATTTTTCAAGCCCACCTCTTTTACGATGTCTCCCATCCGCAGCGAAGGGATCTTCATCGTGGCTACATCCGGCAATGCCTCGCGAACACGGCGGACAACAGCCATGTCATTCACTCAACCGGCGCCGAATTCACCGGCCCGCTCGCCTTTGTCGAATTCTGGATCGACACCTGCCTGGAGTGGGAACGGGAGACCGGCCGGGACGCTGTTCTGAGCCTCAGCTGTACCAAAGACGTGCAGGATGCCATTCTGGAGGATCCTATTCGCAGCTCGGCCATTTCGGTGATTGATATCCGCTACTGGTGGTACGGCGCGGACGGGACACTCTACGCTCCTCCGGGAGGAAAAAACCTTTCACCCCGGCAGCATCAACGGCAGATCAAACCTGAAAAACCATCGGAGGAATCTAAAAAGAGAGCGGTGGCGGAATATCGTGAACGTTATCCTGACAAAGCGGTTTTCGTCAACGGGGAGCCCGCAGAATAACGATGTTTCCAACCGAATCCGGTTTGAGAAAGAACAGGGGGGCCAAGGCTCGGATTTGGATGACAGATCCATTTCCCTGACCTATGGTCGAACTTCAATCCCTTCGCCATGAACGCGAAACAAGAGTCTCCCCGAGCTGCCTGGTGGGTTTGTGACCTTGCAAGATCAGCTCCGAGTCGATTTTTCCTGATGCGATCTCAAAGCCGCCTCAAAGCGAGTGTAAGGAACATGATGGAAACGAATGAAAGACTTCCGGAGAAGGGGGCTGTGAGGATTCTTTCCATCCTCTCGACCCTTGTCATCTTGGGAGCGTTCCATCCGGCCCTTGCCCAGTATCCAAAGATTTCTTCGGAAGTCGCGGCCGAATCCGCGCGACGGTCCGAGCAAATGCAGAAGCATTCAGATGAAGCCTGGGAACGGGCCTGGCCCGTGATCAACGAGTGGGAATCGAAGGGGAAACCTTACATCCCGTGGGCCGCCAAGCCATTTGACCTGCCTCAGGCGAGGATCCCGGCCTTCCCCGGTGCCCGGGGCGGCGGGATGTACAGTTTCGGTGGCCGGGGTGGCACTGTGTTTGTCGTGACGAATCTCGATGACCGGGGTCCCGGCAGTTTCCGCGAAGCACTCGAAGCGGGCGGCCCACGCATCGTCATTTTTAACGTGGCGGGCATCATCCGGCTTTCAGAAAGCATCCGCATCCGGGCGCCCTACATCACCGTTGCGGGAAGCACCGCGCCCGGCGACGGCGTGTGCATCGCGGGAGAAACGGTGGAGATCGATACCCATGATGTCATCATTCGCCACATGCGATTTCGCCGCGGTTCGACCTGGGTCGGCAGCCGCAACGATGCCTTCGGTGGCAACCCGGTTGGCAATATCATGATCGATCATGTCTCCGCCTCCTGGGGACTGGACGAAAACATGTCCATGTATCGCCACATGTACCAACCTCCCGACGGGTCGAAAGAGCAGAAGTTGCCCACGGTGAATATCACTATTCAAAACTCCATTTTCAGCGAAGCGCTCAACACCTATCACCATGCCTTCGGCAGCACGATCGGCGGTTACAATGCGACCTTTCATCACAACCTCTGGGCCTGCAACACCGGGCGCAACCCGAGTGTTGGCATGATTTATGACTTCACCTTTGCCAACAACGTTGTTTTTAACTGGCGCCACCGCACGACCGACGGGGGCGACCACCGGAGCTTTTACAACATCCTTAATAACTATTTCAAACCCGGTCCCGTCACGCCGCGGGACAAAGCCATCGGGCATCGTTTTCTCAAACCCGAATCCCGCCGCGCGAAACCACCGGTCGACGATTACGGCCGCGCTTGTGTGAAGGGCAATATCGTAGAAGGAAACGCGAAGGTCAGTGCGGATAATTGGGATGGAGGTGTGCAGGTGGATTCGATCGGTGACGCGGCCTCCCTTTTGAAAAAGATCCGTTCGGACACACCCTACCCTCACGCCTACCTGGAAATCGAGACAGCGTCCGAGGCTTACGAACGGGTCCTCAAGCAAGCGGGCGCGACTCGCCCGAGACGCGATGCGGTTGACGAGAGGATCGTCGAAACCGTGCGAACTGGTGGAGTCACGGCCAAAGCGGGGCCGAATACCCGGGAACAGCTTTCCAACCCCGCCTACTCAAAAGAGAAGGTTGACGAGATGATTCATGAAGTCGCTCTCGGGATCATTACCGATATCGAGCAGGTCGGGGGTTACCCTTCTTATCGGGGGGAGCCATACAAAGACGCTGATGCCGACGGTATGTCCGATGCCTGGGAAGTTCAGTTCGGCCTCGATCCCAAAGACCCTTCCGATGCCAACGCGGATCTGAACCTCGATGGCTATACCAACATCGAGGATTTCATCAACGGGCTCGATCCCTCCGCGCCCAAACGAGAGTGGCCCAGCCCGCGCACATATCGGGACTTGTGGAGCTCGGATCCCGAATTGAAGGCCAGCCTCGAACGGAAATGACGACCCTGTTATGTTATCTGGATTTCCTGGAAAGCCGCTTTTGAACCATGATTAAACGCCTCCTCGTCACCCTGCTTGCGTTTTCGGTGTCACTCAACGCCGCCTCGCGTTCCGAGCATCTCCTTACGAATCCCGACAGCTGGTTCCGCAGTGATGAAGGTTTGAAAGCCCTGAACTGCATCCTTTCCTGGCAGTCCGACAACGGGGACTGGCCGAAGAACAAAGACACGACCAGTGAGGCCTACTCCGGGGTGCGATCCAAGCTTACGGGAACCTTCGATAACGGGGCCACGACCGGCGAGCTACGGGTCCTCGCCCGCGCCTTTCGAGTGACGGATGACCCTCGCTTCAAGAAAGCTTTTCAGGCTGGCTTCGATCACATTCTGAAGTCTCAGTATCCGAATGGTGGGTTTCCCCAGTATTTCCCTCTAAGCAAGAAGTATCACCGGCATATCACCTTCAATGATTCCAGCATGATCCGTCTGATGGAGTTTCTTGGTCAGACCGCCTCTTCAGAAGATTTTGCCTTTCTCGATCAAGATCGGCGGATGGCGGCGAAGAAAGCGTTCGACCGCGGGATCGACTGCATTCTGAAGTGCCAGGTCATCGTCAACGACACGCCCACTGTCTGGTGCGCCCAACACGATGAGATCACCCTTGCTCCCGCCAAGGCCCGGAGTTATGAACTCGCCTCGCTGAGCGGAGCGGAAAGCGCGGGCATTCTGATCTTTCTCATGAGTCTTGATGAACCGACTCCCGAAGTCAGTCGCGCGGTCGCGGTCGGATTGGCGTGGTTTGAATCGTCGAAAATCGAAGGGTTTCGCTACAAGAAAAGCGACAGCGAAGTCGCCCTGACAAAAGATCCAAACGCGCCGCCCCTCTGGGCGAGGTTTTATGAACTCAAGTCGAACCGTCCCTTCTTCTGCGACCGGGATGGGGTGCCCAAATATGATATCGAGGAAATCGGGGATGAACGCAGACGAGGTTACTCGTGGTACAGTACTTCAGGCACTAAGGTGGCCAAAGCCTATGCCGGTTGGCCCCACCGTGAACCATCACTTAAAAAATAATGAAAAACAGAACACTCTTAATTCGGACTCTGGTTCGAGGTGCCGCGGCTCTGTTCGTTTCACTTTGCTCGGTGGCGGCGGAAGATTTCGACTTACCTCCTCAGGAAAAAGAAGGGCTCGGGGCTCTGATCTCCGCTGAACAGATTTTCGAAATAACAAGCAAACCAACTAAGGAATGCCACGCTTCGACCATCGTTGAAACGCCTTCGGGTCTGGTCGCGGCCTGGTTTGCGGGCACGCGGGAGAAGGATCCGGATGTGGGGATCTGGATTTCGCGGAAAATTGGAGGCCAATGGACCGCTCCGGTCGAGGTCGTGAACGGTGTTCAATCGATGAATGTGAGGTATCCCTGCTGGAACCCGGTCCTGTTTCAACCCCGGGAAGGTCCGCTCATGCTGTTTTATAAGGTCGGGCCTTCGCCACGCGATTGGTGGGGCATGTTGACCACCTCGGACGACGGAGGGAAATCCTGGTCGTGGCCGACCAAGCTGGGCAAGCACTGGGCCGTGGGGCCTTTGCTGGGTCCGGTGAAGAACAAACCGGTTCAATTGGCCGATGGCGCGATTCTTTGTCCAACCAGCACCGAAGTCGATGCCGAGAAAGGCGACGGGTATTGGCGAGTGCATTTCGAAGTGACCCGGGACATGGGCAGGACCTGGGATGTCGTTGGCCCGATCAACAATGGAATCGAATTCGATGCAATCCAGCCGAGCATCCTGACCTATCCGAATGGCGACCTCCAGGTCCTCTGTCGAAGCAAACAGGGAGTCGTGGTGCAAAGCTGGTCCCGGGATGGCGGACGAAGCTGGAGCGGGATGGAGCCGACCCCACTGCCGAATCCGAGCTCGGGCACCGATGCTGTTACCCTCGCCGATGGGCGGCAACTCATCGTCTACAATCACACGACAAGGAAAACCAAAATCCCGAGCCGTCAGATGTTGAACGTCGCTCTTTCGAACGATGGGAAGACATGGAAACCCGTGGTGACACTTGAGCTGGAATCGAATCCAAAGCCGGATGATGGCCGCCATTGGGGCGAATATTCCTACCCGGCCGTCATCCAAGGGGACGATGGCAGGATTCATATCACCTACACCTACAATCGCGAAGGGGTGAAACACGTGGTTCTGGACCCGGTGAAGCTGAAGTGAAGGTTGAAAGCCTACGGAAACCTGTCTGAAAATGAAAATTGATCCCTCCCCCCTTCTGCTTTTTACACTGACATCTTTCCTCACGGCCGTCCCGATGCGCGCTGCTCCGTTGATGGTTGATATCAGTTCCGACCGCCGGACCGACATGCGGACCGAGGGCTGGGAAAACTGGCTCCCTTCCGATGACGATCTGAGTCAAACATTTGGTTCGGTGGTCGTCACGCTTCGTCCCAGCAGCGATGGGGGATCGATCAGTCTCAAAGGCAGAAAGGCGATCCTGATCGACGGGGTCACTCTCGGCGCCGACGGGGCCGTCGCGACCGGCAGCGAGCCGGTGATGGAGATTCAGATCGATGGTCTCACGCCGGGCTCCCACTCCTTCGTCGGTTTCCACCATTCCGAGGGCGGGGACGTCGCCGCCGGCACCTACACCGTTTCGGCAAGCGATCACCTGGTCGAGGGAATCCAGCCATCAAAGGAACCCCGTCACAACGATGAGGTGGGAACGTCCTATCTCGAGTTTGAGACGAAATCCGGCCAGCCTGCGGTGATTCGGATCGCCGCGGTTGGCTGTGATCGCGTCACGCTCAACGGTTTCGCCATTGATGTGGCGGACCCGAAGAAGAAAGCGCTCAAGCCGCGACCAGCGAATCTTGAACGCCATGCAGATGGTGATGATGGCAGGGTATTGTTGGCATGGGAACCTTCCTCTTCGGCCGCCAACCACGATGTGTATCTGGTTTCGGACCTCGACCCCGCGATTGCCGAACAGAAAATTACATCGGCCTCGAAAGACTCGGAGGGCTTTCTCGCCTCGGTCGGAGGCGGCTCCATTGCCACGCCCATTGGGGCCAAAAACTCACGGTTGCACTACGCCTGGCGGGTCGATTCGATGGATGCTGAAGGGAAGATCACACGCGGTGATGTCTGGCGGTTCCGTGTCCGCCATTCGGCCTTTCCTACGGCCGAGGGTTACGGGCGTTTTGCCATCGGCGGTCGTGGGGGAAGGGTCATACACGTGACGAATCTTAAAGACTCGGGACCCGGTTCGCTGCGTGAAGCGGTCGAATCCACCGGTCCGCGCACGGTCGTATTCGATGTCTCCGGATTGATCGGCCTTGAGTCCAAACTGGTCTTTCGCCATGAGCATGAGTTTCTGACCATCGCCGGGCAGACCGCTCCGGGCAAAGGCATCTGCCTTCGGAATTACACCTTCGGTGGCATGGGCGGCCGCGAAACGATTCTCCGTTTTGTCCGACTCCGGTTAGGCAACCTGACCGGTAAGACGATGGACGGCATGGGTTTCGCCAGTTGCGATCATTGCATCATCGACCATTGCTCCATCTCCTGGACGATCGACGAATCCTTCAGCTCGCGCGGTGCGAAGAACATCACCTTCCAGCGAAATTTGATTTCCGAGGCGCTGAACATCGCCGGGCACAAGAAATACGGCAAAGGATCGGCCCATGGCTTTGCCGGATCGATCGGCGGCAACATCGGCAGCTTCCATCACAGCCTTCTCGCCCATAATGCGGGCCGCAACTGGTCGCTGGCCGGGGCCACCGATCAGGCGAACCGGCACGCGGGCCGGCTCGATATCCGCAACATGGTTATCTACAACTGGAAACATCGCACGACCGACGGCGGGGCGCGTGAGGTCAACTTCGTCAATAACTACTACAAACCGGGCCCCGCGACCACGACCCTGACCTACCTCAACCCCCAGTTTGAGAACCCTTCCTTTGGCCCCCAGCAATACTACGTCGAAGGCAACATCATGGAGGGAATTGCCGGACCCGAAGGGCCGACAGGGCCGTTCAAGGGAATGCGCGTCCGGGGTCGCCAGGAGGCTCCAACCACTGTTTCAAAACCCTTCTTCGCCCATCACGTCAAAACGCACACGGCCAAAGAAGCCTATGAGAACGTGTTGGCCGATGTCGGGTGCAACGTCCCCATGCTCGACGACCACGACAGACGGGTGATCAAAGAGACTCGCGAAGGCACCACGACCTACAAAGGAAGCATCTCCGGGCTGCCGGGGCTGCCGGACTCCCAGAAAGATGTGGGAGGCTGGGAGGAATACCCTGAAATCCATCGTCCCGCCGGCTGGGATACGGACCGCGACGGCATGCCGAACCAATGGGAGATCGAAAAAGGACTCAACCCCGAGGACGCCGGGAACGGACCCCTCGATCCCGATGGAGATGGCTACACCAACCTCGAGGACTATCTCAACGGTCTGGTTGGAGGGAAGGGTTAGTCAGAGGATGGGCGCGCTTTGGGATCGAAACGCCCGTTCGTAGTTCGGGCTTCAGCCGGAATAGCCGCGGCGAAAAGTGCTGGCAGGCCAGTCGGATGATTCGTCATGAAGGGCAAAGGTAACCAGGAGCTGGCAAAGATAGTTTTAGTAGGGTCGGGTAAAAAAGGGACTACACAGGGTGCCCCGCGTGAAAGGAAATAGGCTAAGACCCGCAAGGATATGGTTCGGGGCTTCTCTCTTTTTAGCTGAGTCCGTGAAGGTATCTCGATGCGCCTATCAGAATATTATGATACAATGGCATGATCAGGTTTCACCGACCAACCCACTTTCTCCCCATCTCCGATCCCTTCAACGGCGCCCTCAAGCGCCCCACGCAAAAAGCAAATTCCTAGCAACGATGTCTCACAGAACCAAATTCTCTCTGGATTGCAATGCCTCAACAGATCAAGATGTTCTTTGGCTCTGCTCTGGACGATTCACAATCATCGCCGATCGAAACCCCTGTCCCTGCGGGACACACATAGCCTTCCCTTTGGGGATGCCTCGGTCGCGGATACGGTAATCAAAGAGGGCCGAGGCACCCCTTCCGGGGTTCCAGCCTGAGGCCTGATCCATTCCGTTGCTGCTTACCGCAAAAATGCTGAAAGGATCGCTTTCAAGCACGAACCAACTTCATCATTACTACCTCCCATGAAACACGTCCACACACTAGCCTTCGCCATCTTCCTTACGTTGCTGACCGCCGTTCCAATTGCCTTCGGCGACGTCTATGAATTGAGAACCTACACCACGAACGAGGGCAGACTAGACGCGCTCAACGCCCGCTTTCGCGACCACACCGTGGGGCTATTTACAAAGCACGGCATCGAGTCCATCGGCTACTGGGTGCCGACCGATGAGGAGCGCTCGAAGAACACGCTGATCTACGTGATCAAACACAAGAGCCGCGAGGCGGCAGCCGCTTCGTGGAAGGCGTTCATCGCTGACCCGGATTGGAAAAAAGCCGCTGCCGAATCCGAAAAGGACGGCAAGATCCTAGCAAAGGGCCCAGAGTCGGTTTACATGGAGGCCACAGATTATTCGCCCGCTTGGGTACAAGGTGATGCCGACGCCGACGATGTCTTCGAGCTTCGCATCTACAAAGCCGCCGAAGGGAAGTTAGGCAAGCTCGACGCCAGATTCCGTGACCACACGATCAAGATCTTTGCGAGTCACGGCATGCAGTCGGTCGCCTATTGGCATCCGACTGACGAACCAGACTCCAAGGACACGCTGATCTACATCCTCAAATACGACAGCCGCGAAGCCGCCAAGGCATCATGGAAAGCTTTCGGTGCTGACCCAGCGTGGAAAAAGGCAGCCAGTGAATCCGGTGTTGGCAGACTCGCAAAATCTCCAGAGTCCATCTACATGAAGCCGACGGACTATTCGGCCATTCGCTAAATGGCGATCGCTACATGACGCACCACTCAAATGAATTCACGCTATTCAGGCCTCCAAAGTCTGTTCTTCGCCTTTGCGATGAACGGCTTCATAGCAAAGGCGATGTCGGCCGAGGATTGGCCTGGATACCGAGGCCCGACTGGCATGGGACAGTCGATCGCAACTGGGCTTCCGTTAGAGTGGGGTGGTGAAGGAAACAAGAATGTTCTTTGGAAAACCGGATTGCCTCCGACGATCCACCAAGGAGATGCTGATCACAATCAGTCCAGCCCAGTCGTCGTCGACGGCAGGGTGTTCGTCACGGCCTGTCATTGGCCCAAGGGTGCAGACAAAGCCGCTCAACCTCCAGAACACCACATCGCATGCTATGAAGCAGCGACTGGAAAGCCACTCTGGGATATCAAGGTTCCGCCAGGGCCAGGGCTGCTAACGGATCTCCGTGGAGGCTACGCTTCACCGACGCCAGCCGCCGCTGATGGCCGTGTCTTTGCGCTCTTCGGCTCATCGATTCTCCACTCGCTCGATTTCAATGGGCAACTGCTATGGTCACACACCGTTGCCGATCACGACAAGTTCGACGTCGCCCTCTCGACGAGTCCTGTGGTTTACAAAGATACGGTTATTCTCTTGTTAGACAAAAAAGCGCCAGCCTCCACGATCATCGCGCTGGAGGTGGCAACTGGCAACGTGCGTTGGGAAAAGAAACGACCAGAAACGGAGTTCGGCCACATGACCCCAGTGCTTGCGACGCTGGGCGGAAAGCAGCAATTGCTAGTGACGGCAACCCATAGTCTGCAGGGCATTGGTCCAGAGAATGGCGAAATCCTTTGGTTCTGTAGGTGGGATCGGTCCATCTGGCCTGTGTCTTCGCCCGTCGTTGCTGACGATCTTGTCTACGCGATCGGAGGACGCGGTGGGCACCCTGGCGTGGTTGTGGATCCAAGCGGTAGCGGCGATATCACGGACACGCATCTGAAGTGGAGGATCGGCCCGATGTCTGAAGGTCTTTCCTCTCCCATCGCCTTCCGTGATCTCGTCTTCCGGCTCAACTCTCCTGGCATCTTGCGTTGTGTCAGGATCTCAAGTGACAAGGAGCTTTTCCGAACACGTTTTCCCGGCGTGGACCCAGCCGTAAGCCCGATCGCCACGGCAGATGGCCGCATCTACTTCGCCTCTGCTGGGAAGAGCATTGTGATTCAGGCCAAGCCAGAATTGAAGATCCTCGCGGAATCCGATTTGGGAGACTCATCAAGAGCCGCCGCCGCCGTGGCAGACGGAAGACTCTTTCTCAAAGGGAAAGCCTTCCTGCACGCGATCGGAAACAAGAAACCCTAACAACCAAGCCATAAACCAGTTACCAAAGAGATTCCTGCTGTGCTTGACCATCGTTCTTTCCGCATCCGTTTCCGAATCTGCAGAGATCACTGCGGGCTTCGCTCAAGTAGACATCACGCCTCCACTGGGTGGGCAGACGACAGGCTACAGCAACGCGCCGGTCACGGACGGGATTCACGATCCTATCTCCGCGCAGATCGTGATTCTGAAAACGTCAACGCAATCAATCGCAGTGGCGATTTGTGATTTGTGCATCTTCAACTCTCCTTGGCTGCACGAAGAGGTACGTGCGTTAGGAATCGACCATTTCTTATAGGCGAATACACACACGCATGCTGGCCTCAGCATGAGGCAGGATGACTTTCCATCACTGGAGAAGCCCTGGCATCGCACGGTCGAGGAACGCATTCTCGCCGCAGTCGCGGAGGCTCAGAAGAGCTTGTTTCCTGCCCACTTCGCGGTGTCCACCGGCGAACTGCAGTTAGGATACAATCGATTGGTTAGGCAACCGGAAGGCCATGCCGTCACGCATTTCGAAAATCCAGAACGCATTCCTCACGGCCCTGTAGACCCGACCGTTACCGTCATGCGCCTCACAGACGATACGAACGCTGTGCGGTTGGTGTTGGTTTCCTACGCCTGTCATCCGGTGGTGCAGGGACCGCGAAACAGCAAGATTTCGGCGGGTTACCCTGGCGTCCTGCTCGCCATGATCGAGGACAGCGTTGGCAACGATTCTAAGTGCGTCTTTCTCCAGGGAGGTGCTGGCGACATCAATCCCTTGATGATTCCGAGATCGAAAGAACCGCAAGAGGATTTCGCCTTCGTGAAGACCATGGGAACGTTGTTAGGCGACAAAGTCCTAAAGATTCTGGATAGCTTGGAAGCGGTCAAAGGACGCTCAGATAGCCTTGATTTACGGTCGAAGATCATCGAGGTCGACCACCGCTTTATCGCGCAGAAGACTGTCACCCTGGGTGTGTCGTCGATTCTCATCAATGGCGAGATCGGCATCATGACGATGCCAGGAGAGCCCTTTCACTTGTTCCAAGAATACCTCTGCGATCGTGCCGCGTTGCCTCACACACTCTTCCTCGGTTACTGCCGCAATGGTGGTTACCCATGCCCGATTTGATGTCCGCGGCGCGTGGTGGCTACGGCGCTAGCGTTACGACGGACGCCGCTGTTGGCACCGGGGAACGCTTGTTAAATCTCGGCATGTCTCAGCTCTATCAAATGCGCGGCATGCTCAAGGACTCGCCGCAGCGCCATATCTTTGACCAATCTGAGGCCAAGTCACGGACCCCATGATGGTCTGGCGTCAGCTCGCGAATTACCTCATCGAAGACTGCGAACCCCCGTCTCGAATCGCACTCTCTGTTCGTCTGTTAGCTGGTAGCCAGTGATCCGCCAGGCTCCGGCAACTGCGTTGATGGTGAAATCGGCTCCGTAGCGGTTCTCGCGGGTGTGGATGTGGCCCCAGTGCTCTACGGTGCCCGTCACCTGCCAACCGCAATGGTAGCGGAAGGCCGATTCAGCTGGGCGATTCTCTGTGAGAACATCACTTACGATCGTGATTTCCTGGACGCGCGCTTTGGCGCCTCCTTGTTCTTCCATGTGCAGGCTCCCATAAATGCCAGTGTACATTTCGTCTAACAACGGCCCATGGACGCTCTCCGCCAGTGCCTCATAGATTTCTTCTTCGCTGCGATAGTCGAAGGCGCGGTAGAGGCGCTGTAGTAGCGTGCTCCCGATGGCGCGGGCATCAGATTCCGTCAGAGGGGAGTTTGTCTTTGGCCAACTCATGATGGCGATGATTGCGTACAAGGCGCTGCCAAACAGAGCGATGGCTGTTCGACCTCGCCAGAACATGAAGAGGAACCATGGGATAGTCAACGCGCCTGCGATCAATATCATGATCGGCAATTGCCGCACGCTAGCTGGCGGAGGGATGGCCAAGTCACTCGCCGTGAGTATAGCGGACGGTGCTGTTAGGGGTCGTGTCCATTGCCATTCCGGATCATCCCTCACAAAGTAATGTTCTTTCGGGTCCTCATCTCCAATGTAAACGCCGGATCGGAGAAAGGCGGTCTGCTCGCTGAAGGTATCCCACGTCATGCGCACCTGTTGTGGCGTCTCGTTCGCGGGATAAGAAAGAATGATGCCCAAACGTGCTTGATGCGCACTCACCCGGCGAGGCGCGGCATTCAGCGCGAAGTCATTGATATCGAGCCCGAAGAACTGCAACCGTTCTAACGTTGGCTCCACTCGCGCGCCATTGATGTCTAGCGGATTACGATCACGGAAGAAGGCGGCAACGACATTGCGGGCAGCCTCTTGCTCCACAATCCCAACGAAGTCCTCATTGGCCCGATGGATTGGCTGCCATTGTTCGAAGGTGAGCAAGGGAACGAGAATCTCGTGGCGCACTTCGGTATCGGTCACGTAGATGTAAGAGTAGAGTCCCGTGTAGCTCGTGATGCCAAGCCGACGTTGGTGTTCAGCCTCACGCTTGGCGCGCAGCTCTCCCCAGTTGGCAGGCGGAAGATCTGGCGGGCTCTCCCAGTCAAAGGCGATCGTGTGCACCTGCCCTCCCATCAGCTGCAGCGGCTTGTCTAACCAAATCCCTGTTTGAAGGACATTGAAATCCATGACCGCAGGCACCAAGGATTCATCGGCACCGAAACTCTGCATGAATGTGAGAAACTCTTGTGGCCCCGTGACACTGTAGTCCATCGCGTAGACAATCTGTTGCTTCATCAACTCACTCTGCGGCACCTCTTTATCTGAAATGCTGGTGTAATCGACATCGGAAATCACCCCGGTGAGACGGTTCCCCTCGGCATCTCGAATGCTGAAGTATTTGAGTAGAAACACTTGATGATCCAACGCCGCCTGACGAAGGTCCCCTGCTGAATAGCTCGCTTGAGAACTGGCCTTGAGCCCGTGAAACAAGACAAGATCTTCGAGCATCACAGACAAGCTCACCGCAACCTTGCCCCTCAGCACATCGACCTCCGCCGACGTCATAGAAATAGGATGTGCTCGTAAAGAGCTCGCTAGGCATGAGCACACGAACGCTAGGACAAGCGCCGCTCTCACTCGACCGTGAGCAAAGCTTCTGCCCAATTATGAAACGCCATTCCCTCTGACTCGACATCTGCTGTGACAATGTAATGGCCAGGCTCAGAGGGTGCCAGCACTTTCACTTCAACGGCACCCGATTGGCGAGCCGCGAGCTTCAGCGTGGAGGAGCCGGAATCGACCATCAAGCCGCGCGATCCCCGCGGCGTGACTTTGAAGGTACGGGTCACTGGCGAGTGATTGGTTAGACGAAGACTGACTGTTCTGGGGTTTCCCGGCTTCAGCTTAGCACCGTAGGGGTAAAACATGGCCCACTGCTCGTCGATGCCGTAGTTAGGATCGTCCCAAGGGAAAAGTTCGCGCAGAATCTCAATCCGCTGGCGGTAACGGCTCTCCAGAAAGTCCATCTCCTTGTCTGAAAAGCGGAACACATGCGGGATGTGTTGGTTCACGATCCAGTAATCTTCTTTGATATCCCGCAGCTTCTTGAGACATAGAAGATAACCGGTGTCTTCGTGGGCGAGGTTGCGATTCAAGACGCAGTAATCATCCATGCCCGACGGGGCGAACGAGTCACCAACGAAACAGATCTGCTTCTCACCCGGCTTTTTCACAAAGACCGCCCCATGATAGTAGGTCTGCCCGGGATAAAAGTGAAACGTGAACTCAAGCTCATGCCACTGGAGAGTGGATCCGCTCTTCATCGCTTTCACGTTCTTGATCGGATTGGCTGTCATCGCAGGCAAGTGATAGGCTTCGGGATGTTCTAGCACATCCGCATACTCTTCAGTCGCGTAGACGGGGCAGTCGAACAGCTCAGCCGCTGTTTGAACCATGTCGGCGTGATCATCGTGGAAATGCGTGACAAAAATGCCTTCCACTTTCTTCACCAATCCCTGGGTGATCAATCCCTGCACCGCATCGATCACTCGTTGATACCCGCAATCAAGCAGAAAGCCATGGCCATCATCCGAGATCAACAGACGGCTTGTTGACGTCTCGAACACCCATTCCGGGGTCTTCACATGCAAGGAATACGGCATCAATTCAATGTCCGCGCCCTTGCCCAGGATGCGTTCACCACAAATCCGCATGCGGTCTTCTTTGAAGTACCAATGCAAGGCATTCGTCGAAAGATAGTTCCGATAGAGCGCCTGGACACGCGTGGTTAGGGTTTGCAGAGCCTTACCAGGCTCGCGAATCAGCGGTCCTCTCACCGGAACAATGAGATCTAACTTCTCTTCTTGAAGCTTCCGAACGCTCGCCAGCAGATCCGCCAGCCGACCTCCATAGCCATGATAACCGCCCACTTGCGCGGTGGGAATGGCATCCTGGAAACTGTAGAGATCGAAGATCTTTCCATCACCGTAGATCAAGTCACCTGTGAACGCTGTCTTCTTTCCATCGATCTCGGCCACATACGAAACCGCACCTCGCGTATAACCCGGCGTGTCTATCACACGTAAAGTCGCTCCATTCGAAGTCACCACATCCCCTCCCTTGACCCAGCGTTTCACTTGGATCGCTTCACCAAGAATCTTGGTCGACTGCTGCGCATAGTCATGAAAGCGCCCGGTCGAAAACTCCTCCCAGAACTTCTCTGGCTCTTCGAGCAATAGATTTTCCGCTAGTGGCGCGATCACCTCCATGCCCGACGAATCGGTTAGCCCCTCCGGAATGATATCCCGCCGAGCATGAGTCAGGAGCAACGGCCCCCTATGCGGGTTCCCTTCGGGAACAGCATAAACCGCGAACTGCTGCAAATCGCTTCCCACTAGGACCTGATTGATCGGACCTGGATGAAACTCAAGCGAACCATCTTGAGCGCCGACGAAAGTTGTTAGAGCGAGCAATGCGATTCCGATTCTCATGAGACGGTCTATATCGTAGCACTCTCAGCTGATGAATAGAATCAAATTCACGACGGAGAGATTGTTCCTGCTACTATTTCGAGAAATACGTCATCCCGCTTCCATAGTGCAGCATGTTGTAGGGCGGGATCCTGTCATAAGGCGTATTTCCTGTCACGAGTTCGCAGGCAATTCCATAGTTCCATCGTGGTTCAGGTAGGCCGATTTCGCGTCTGGTGTATTCCATCTTGTTGCCCCAAGCTTCGCCGATTCCTGCCACATCGAAGGCCACGACCGTCTTGGCCTCAGTATCATAACAGATACGCCCGGTCATTCTCAGCTCACAACCACGGGTGCTCGGATCTTCTTTCGATGATGAGTCTAACGGTTTCCCCATTACTCCATAGCCATCGATGCGTAGCAACATTTTGCTAGAGGTAGAATCTTCATCAAGGGTGATTGTCATCGTTGATTCACGGACGGGCAGAGCATTGACGCTACCTTCCATGTAATCGATGCCCATCGTGCTGAAGAAACGACGCTGAATCTCTTCTGGAACTTCGATCGCCATGCCGGGTTGGTCTTTGTTAGGGATGAGTGAGCGCCACTCTGGTTCTGTTAGCCACAGCATATCACTCTGAGTTTCTGCAGCCCAGGCGTCGGGGTTCTGTTTGTAATAGAATTGCGTCGTGCGTTCAGGCATGGCTTTCTTGTCGTTCTTCATGTATGTGCAAAACCCGCGAACCACGAGCCCGCCCTTTTCGGGAGAGGGCACTGGACGCTCCGGCGCCTTCGCCATTGTGGAGTCAGGAAATCCCGGCTGGCGTTCATCCTCAGGCAACATACGGAATGCGGCGAGTAGAGGCGCGAGATCAAATTTCCGTAAGCGAACGTGCCCTCTCTGTTCATTACCCTCTCCGATCTGCTGACCATTTGCAGTGACCGCGACCAAATGATTGCCGCCAGCACCGGCTTGTTCGCAGAATTCAACTTCGTGGGAATTGCCACGGAAATAAGTGTCCAATGCGAGTGGGACGAAGTGCTTGTTGACGAACTCAGGATCGACTTGGTCTCCGGTGAACCACCGGGCACGGTTAGAGGTGCAGGCTCCTCACGTTCGCCCCAGCGGACTGCCGTCGGCTGCGGTAAAGATTACTAACGGTTTATCCTGCGCCACGGCCTGCCGACGAGCTTCCGTCACATCTGTGAGCCAATGGATCTCGCGCCACGGACTCTCATTGGGTTGCGGCTTGATCTCGGTGAGCAATCGATCGAGTTCTGTGTGAGGAATCGACGCCACACGCTGTTCTTCCGCGACTCCGTTTGTTAAGAGTAGACACACACTCAACGAGGTGGTGATCAGTCCTTTCGAAATCCAGTTCATTCTCATAGCGCTCATATTTAGATACTTGCTAAGCGTGCGTCTGCGTCACCGAAGTGGTCGAGTTTGACATCCATGCGGTCCATGAGGGAAAGATACATGGAGCACAGCTTGCGATCATCATCACTTTGACCGGTGTAGTCGAGGACGCGGCCTGTATCTAACGCTCCGCCCAATCCGCCCGCGAGTAGCACTGGGACTTTGGAGGAATCGTGTTTGCTGCCTGACCACATGTTCGAAATGAAGAGCAGGCAGGAATGATCAAGGACGGTGCCTCCGCCTTCGTGCATGGCGTCGAGACGGCTGGCCAGATAGGCGAGTTGACTCACATAGAAGCGTGAGACGCGTTCATAGGCGTCAGAGTTGTCATTGTGCGAGGATGGATGATGCGCATCGCGGACGTCGAGGAAAGGATAGAACAAGCCCGAGAGATCGCGGCAAAGTAGTAGGGATGCGACGCGCGTTTTATCGGTCTGAAATGCAATGGCAATGATATCGCACATCAGTCGCATGTGCTCACGGATGTCTTCGGGAAGACCATTGTCCGGACGCTTCATGGCCACCAGCGGCGTGCCGCGTTTCTCGGCATTCTCGGTGGAACGTTCCTTCATCACTCGCATGCGCTCGGCGCGCACTTCTACTTCACGCACACTGGTGAGATACTCGTCGAGCTTCGCTTTGTCATGACCGCTGACCTGGCGCGCTAGGTGCTCGGCGTGCTCTTTGACGCGATCGAGAATGCTTTCGTTGCGCCGACTGCCGCGATTGTCGAACAGACTATCAAATGCAAGCGAGGGGTAGACCTCCATCGGCACGGGTGAATTTGCATTCTGCCAGGAAATATGTGAACTGTAGGCCATCGAAAAGTTGGATTCGTGGTAACCGGTGATCGGTTGTTCGCAACCGAGGACGAGACTGGGCTGGACGGTCTGTTCACCAAGCGATCGCGCTAACATTTGATCCATGCTGACCCCACCCTTGAGCACCGCACCTTTCTGCAACGAAGCCCCCGAGAGAATGTTGCCCGTTTGCCCAGGATGAATGCCTACACCGGTTGCCTGTTTGTTGAACAGGCCAGTGATCACATTCATCTTCTCCTTCAACGGTGCCATCGGCTGAAGCGATTTGCTCAACTCCATCTCGGCACCGCTTCCCTTGGCCCACCAGTTGTTCGGGCTGATCCCATTGCCCATGAACAAGGTGGCAAAACGCTTCGGATAGGCAGCACTAGGACTCACGCTAGTCTCGTTCCCCCACACGGGCATCGATTCGAGCCAGGGCAATGCCATCGCAACCCCCGCACCACGGAGAAAGAGCCGACGGCTAGGTTGATCGCAAGGAGCCGGTGTCATTCGTAGAGTATCCGCCTAATCATCATGTTTGTCGATAGCAGACCCTGCCTACGGCTAAAGCTTCGACGCCGGAGGCGTCTCAGCGAGTAGCCGGTGGTTGAGGAGCCTTCGCAACGACACCACCGTTCACCAATCCGATAAATCGCATCCCATAGGGATGCCAGCAATCAGGAACGACGCCCTAACATCTCATCAGGCAGTTCAATCCAGATACTGCGGATCGTATCCAACCTCCGCCTGCTCAAGAAACTCGACCAACTACTCACAGAATGACTTCGTGCGGTGATGCTCTTCTTGATTCCTAATGTAGGCCTTCACCCCAGCGCAATCGGTTGGGGTCACCGAAAAGGCTCCATAACCTTCTTGCAAGGCAAACTTTGGATCTCCTATCTCGCGATGCACCCATGAGGAACTTGCCTTCTTCAGTTCTCTCATAAAGTCCGCGAGTCGAGGCGTCGACTTCAAGCTTTCTAACAAATGAACATAATCTTCCGTTCCTCCGACGCCTTCAGATTGTCCATCAAGGCCGTTGATGGTACCTCCCAGGTATTCATGGAATCGGGTCTGCCAATCTCTTCCTATCATTATCAGACGATTCTTGGTCGAAAACACGAGATGGTAATGGAGGCTTAAATACGTCGATGGCATATCCAAGATTGCTGTCATCCCTACCGGGATCCAATACCTTGTGGGAATGAATCCGGTGATGTCGTCGCCAAGGCTCCTCAATCACCGGCCACTTGCGTTCAAGCCTCCGGCTTCTTCATTCCGGTTTAGCTAACGTCACGCCGCGTTTGGTTAGGGCTTCTTCCAGAGCGGCGTGGTTGGTCTTGCTTGGATCGATCCAGGCTATGACTAACCCTTCCTTAAAACTGGCGGTCGCGTTCTCGACGCCCTCAATCTTGTAGACGGCGAGGTAGGCGGCGTAGGAACAGCCTTTGCAATCGAGCCCGGCGATCGGAATCTTCACCTCTTTCAGCTTCTCCCGTGGAAGCGAACTGAGCGGGTGGGTTTCGAAGACGCCTTGCGATGCGCCGTTGAGTTTGTTGCGGAGGTTCTCGGTGATTTGCGCTGGCGACTTTGCATCGGGGAAGACTTTCGCGGCATCCATACGAAAGGTAGTGATGCCGGTCAGATAATCTGCTTTAACGAGTGCAATGCCTGACACTTTCTCCGTCACTTCGCGCAGATCATCCACACAGTTTGCTTGGAACAAGCCGAGTACGCGGTATTCGTGATCAGCCTCTTCGGCTAGTACAGATGTGCCGATCAAACACAGGACGGCGATGATGAGGGTTGATGCTAGTTTCATCGAGTTTGGAAAAGCGAGCTCTGAATGAGTTCGTGAATGAGCGTGCGCAGACCGCCACCTTTCTTCTCGGTGGCGGAGACTATGGCCACAATCTGATCGCGATCGCTGAAGGAGGTCTCGCGGCCTGTTGAGTAAACCGATAGTTGCCTGGCAAGGTTCTTGAGCAACGGCGTCGCATCCTTTGTGAGTAGCTTCTGGAGTTCGACGACATTCGAAAACTCGCGGCCATCCGCAAATCTTCCCGAAGCGTCGACCGATGGGCCTTGTTTGAAACTAATGCCGATGAACGGATCAATGGCACCGCGTTCAGCAGGATCACCATCGCCAAGCGATCGGTAACGATCGCGAAAGCTGCCGATGACGTCGAAGGCTTCCAAAGCAAAGCCGGGAGGGTCGAGTTTCGCATGGCACCCAGCGCACGAGGGATCGGCGCGATGCTTGTCTAACAATTCGCGAATGGTGGTGGCTCCTTGCACGTCGGGTTCGACTGCGGGGATGTTAGGCGGCGGTGGTTCGGGAGGTGTGCCTAGCAGACGATCCAGAACAAATGCGCCGCGGGGGACGGGGGACGTTGTGGTGCCATTGGCGGTGATCTTTAGAATCGCCCCCTGAGTCAGAAAGCCGCCTCGCGGGCTATCGGCAGGCAAGTTCACGCGTCGGATCTGCGAACCAGTCACGCCCGCAACGCCGTAGTGCACGGCTAGTTTCTCGTTCAACATGGCGAAGCCGGAGTCGATCAGATGGGTGGCATCGAGATCTTCGTCGATCAGTCCGCGGAAGAAGGCTTCGGTCTCGGCGACCATGGAGTTCTGCAGATAGGTGCTGAATTCCGGATAAAGCTCCTTGTCGGGGTCGGTGGAAGCGATGTCCCGAAGCCGGAGCCATTGGCCGACGAAATCGGTGACGAAGCGAGCGGATCTCATATTCCCTAACAGGCGTTCAATCTCTTCACGCAAGGTTTCTGGATCTCGGAGGCTGCCGCTTTCTGCCAATTCCGTTAGGCGCGCATCAGGAGTTGAGTTCCAAAGGAAATAGGAAATCCGGCTGGCGAGCGCGTAGTCGTCGAGCGCTCCGGTAGGTTCCGCAAGGTAGAGGAAATCCGGCGAACAGAGCGCTGCTCGATAGGCCCAGCGCATCGCGGTCTCGAAGCAATCGCCTGCGTCGAGACGCTTCTCCACCTGTGCGAGATAGCCTTTGCGGATGTCCTCAGGCACTGGTCGACGGAAGGCCTTGGGCAGGAAATCGGCGAGGAAGCGATCGGCATCCATGAGAGGCTGTTCACTAGAAACGGTCCACAAGCCTTGATCTGGGTCAGGGCGATTCTGGCCTGCTCCGAGTTGACGGACCTTCTTGCGAACGGGAGGGCGCGTGGTCTCTTGGATTTCTGTGAGTGGGAGATCGCCGAACAATACCTGGTGCCCAACCGGTGGCCAAACATCGTGCAATGGCCCCTCGACATCGAGCCAGTCCACCGCGATACCCGGCCCGGTAAAACCCATGGCGTGCCCTTTGCGATTGTAGTTCGCCACCGGCGCCAGTGATGCGGTGTTGAAACCGATCAGCTCGTTGTGATTCAGCCAGGTGATCAACTCGTGCTCTTGTGGCTCGAGGGATGGGGCATCGAAGAACCCTAGCACATAGCTAGGATGCTGGCCGCCACGGCCGTCTCCTGTCAATTGCACCACTGATAGTCGTGCCGCTTCGGTGCCTCGCGATGGCAGCACTGTGCCCTTGTCCCACTGAAAACTCCACAGCGACGTCCGTACCCGATAGCGACCTGGATAGATCGTGACGTGCTCCATGAAATAAGGACTCACAGATTCGTCTTCGTGACGAAACATCCCCACGGTCGCTCCATTGCGAAACGAACCCATGCGCTCATGCGCGCCTTGATCGATGTGCTTGTGCGCGCCAGCGGGCGGGAATTCTGGATCAGGGCGTTTGTCTTTCAGGAGCACGCCATCGCCATTCATGATGATGTGAGCGACAAAGCCGCCGCGATTGGCCAGCGAAATGCGACGTGTCTGAACCGCTGGCGGTTTCGGCTGGGTGGCGATGGCTAGATCGAGCACGTGGTCGGCCGCCTCAATGTACTTGGCGAGATTCACATGTGAGATATCGAGCGCGTCGCTGTTCTTGTCGAAGCCATGCGCGCTGCCGTCGGCAGGAAGCTCGCTCCGGAGGGCGATGCCTGGCATGTCAAACAGATCACGCACGGTGTTCTCATACTCGATGCGTGTGAGTCTCCTGATGCCAGTGCGGCCTTCGTCTGCCAGGCGAGTCCGTTCGCCAGCGATGAGGGAAGACTTTAACCACCCTAACACCGCCTCTTTCTCATCAACAAGCGGGCGCAGCTTCTTCGGTGGCGGCATTTCGCCCAAGTCTATCCGGTCGAACACTTTCACCCAGCGCTCGAAATCTGCGGCACTTGTGAACGTCATCGGTAGTGATGTTAAGTCGAAATCGCCCTTCTTCGCATCCGCGTCGTGACACTCATAACAGTGGGTCTCGAAGAAAGCCTCCGGCGTCTCAGCAAACAATGACGCCGCGACACCGAAGAAGACTAAGGAAACGAAAGAAAGGCGCATGGAAAGCATCGCCGTTCAGCTCATCTCCAACCCGCGCATCGTCCCTTGCGAAGTGGCGAAGGTATCGACCTCCATGCCGAGACGTTGCAGCATCGACACGTAGAGATTGCTCAGCGGGTAATTATTCTGCGCATCGAAGGCGAGATGTTGCCCGTGTTTGAATCCGCCACCGGCGAGCAAGACGGGCAGATTCAGGTTCGTGTGAGAGTTCGCGCTGCCCATGCAGGTGCCGTAGAGCACCATGGCATTGTCTAGCAGAGGCTCATCGTTCTCTTTGACATCGGACAAACTGGTGAGGAAATGATTCAGCGCGTCGAACTGGGCTGTTTCATGGCTCTGCAATTCAGCGATGGTGTCAGGGCGGCCGCCGTGATGTGTGAGATTGTGCAACCCGGTGGTATCGACGAACAACGAAATGATCCGCGTCGAATCCGTCTCCAGCGCCAGCTTCATCACATCGAACATCAACTGAGTGCGTGGCGCAAAGGCATTGCGCTCCGTGTTGTCCCGTGGCGCCTCGGCATCCACTTTGGGCTTTGGCTTGAACTGCCACTCCTCGGCGCTGTGCATGCGCCTCTCCAATTCGCGGACGGACGTGAAGTATTGATCCATCCGGTTCTGATCGCCTTTTGATAGGGAGCGATTGAAACGCGTCGATTGCTCGCCGACGAAATCCAGCATGCTCCGTCCGTGGCGAAGATCCTCGACGCGAGCGTCCACTTCATCTGGCCGACCTTGCATGAACAGCTTCTCGAACAGCTTACGCGGACTATTCTCTGCCGGGATCGGCGCGCCGCTGCGCGTGTAGCTCAACGTCCGGTTCTCGTTCGTCATCGCAAGCACAAGCGATGGATAGCGCGTCTCGTTGCCGACCGTATCAGCAGCCAACTGGTCTAACGAGATCCCATTACGAAATCCGCCACGCGCTGGATGTGGTGTTCCTGTCAGGAAACACTTGTCCGCCGCGTGCCCGCCATCGACCCCTGGCAGACTCACACCAGAAAACACCGTCATGCGTTCACGATGCGCGGCCAGTCTTTCCAAATACGGCGTCATCGCAAAGTCCGCGCCCGTCTTCTCCGGGAAAAAAAACTGCGGCATGATCCCCTGATTCGTCTGTATGGCGACCATTCGGCGCGGAGCCGCCGCTTCGGCAGCTGCCGCAAAGCTAGGTCGCATCGCTTCAAGAAACGGAAGGCCAAGGGTAGCCCCTACCGCACGGAGAAAGGTGCGGCGATGGAGGGGATTTCCGGTACTGACGTAAACGTTCTTCATGGCTGTTCTGAGGGCTCGCGGGCTTGGGTCATCTTGATGTACTTCTGGTGGCCTTGTTCAACTTGGATCTTGAGTTTCTCGACGCTAACAGCGAGCACATCCGCTTTCGATTGAATCTCCGCACGTTCATTGCCGAGTTCTGCGATGCGTTGAGCGTTGGCATTCGAATCCGTTCCGTCGCCGGAGTTGGCTTTGCTGAGAGCTTCCAGATGCGCTGAATCCAACTGAGCAATCATGTCTCTCAAGCCTAGCAACTCTTTCTGTTGGTCCTCGAGCTGGCGGCATTGGGTGATCACACTAACATTGAAGCTTGCAGCTTGCCAGTGTTGTAGCGATTCCTCTGAGGCGGTCAATGCACTCAAGCTGACGTCAGCCTGCTGGCGCGACTCTGTATGCACCTTCAGTGCGTTGTCGAAGTCAGACTGACGGGCAGGCAAGTCTTTGTTCATTTGATCGACTATCATTCGGGTCATCTCCGCTGTCTTCACGTTCTTGTTAAGAACGGTCTGAGCGTTTGCAGCGATCTCTTGTTGCGTTTTCAGATCAGCTTGCTGCTTGGCAAGTGCCTTGCTCAACGCATCCAATAATGGTTGGGTGGATTCGATGGTAGCCTTCTGGCTGGCCAATTTCTCACTCATGTTAGACACTTCAGGTTCCAGCGTTTCGATCGCGCGAAGTATCGATGCGAGTGCGGCTGTGCTTTGTTCTTTGGCCAATGATAGATTGGCGTCATCTGAAGTCGGCCCAAGAGCAGTTAGCGCCGCTTCTAAAGCGAATTTGGTGTCCTGGCATTGCTCCATTCGATCTCCGAGACTTTGCAAACGTTGCTGTTCAGCGTGGCTGGCTTCAATGGTGCGCTTGAGAGCGACCGCTTCGAGTTCGACACCTTTCAGATCGGACGAAACTAACTGCAGCGCTGCTTGTGCGTCTGCGTTCGCTTTGGCGAAGGCGTCACTGCTTGAGGCCAATTGTTCAAGGTTCTTTGACTCCCCCTCCAAACGTAATTTAAGCTCAGTCAATGCTGCGGCAGCCCCTTCGAAGGGTTCCAATGTTCGATGAAACCGTGTAGCTGCGGGTGGGTATTGCTGGGCGAGTTCAGCAGTGCTGGTTTCCAAACGCTCTAACCTTGTCTCGATGGACGGCGGATTGGCTTCTAATGTTCCTAGCTCTTTGCCGTCTTTGGCATCGAATACTTTGATCAAGCCATTCCAATCAGAAACGAACACGCGTTCATCATTGTGACTAAACTCCACTTCGGTGACGATGTCAGTGAATCCCTGCAGGGTCACGAGCGCCTTGCCATCACCTGACCAGATCACCGCTTTGCGGTCGCGCCCGCCGGTGATCAGGCGGCCGTCTTTTGCAAAATCTACTGACAAGACACCGCCATGGGCGCCCCAGGTTTTGACTTGGCTGCCGTTGCTCATCTCCCAAAGCTTCACTTGGCCATCTTCGCTGACACTGGCGAGAACGTTAGAGTCGGCTCGCCACGAAAGCCCGGTGATCTTCTTGGCGTGGCCACCCAATTTATAGAATTCGTTACCCGTAAAGGTCTCCCACACAAAGACATTGCCATTGCGATCGGCCGTGGCCAGGAGCACGCCATCGGGACTGTAATCGACTGCGGTGACCCATTCGGTGTGCTTGCTGATCTCTTTGAAAACCTCGCCATCGGAAGTCGAGAACGCCTTGACCTTCTTGCTAGGACCGCCCAGCGCGACGAATGCTTGATCAGCGCTGATATCGGCACCTAGCACCGCGTCAAATTCCGCGCCCAAGTCCATCACTTGGCGTCCTGAGGTGATGTCAAAGACGTGCACTTTACCCGACTTGCCACCGCGTCCGCCGGCAGCGAGGAGCAGTTTGCCATTCTCACTGAAATGCAAGTCATGGGGCATGCCAGCAGGGTAAGGGATGATGCCGTTCAGCTCCAGAGTGTCGGAATGATAGAGTAAGATCTGATGCTGGCCACTCACAGCGATGAGAGGGGCCCATGGGCTGGCCGCGATCGACCACACGGTGGTGGCGCGGTCGCTTTGAGTGATCGGTTCGAGCAGCAGATGCTCGGGCATCGGCGGCGGGCCTTCTGGTTTACCAAGCGCATCGGCCACTACCAGATCCACCATGATTTTCTTCGGCTTGACCGCCACGCTGCTCTTGGTTTCTAACAATCCGCCCGCGACCCATTTCTCGATCATGCCGATCTGCTCCTTGGGAACGGGTTCGCCCTTTGGCGGCATGAACGGCTCGGCTTGCTTCGTGATGGATTGAATGAGCCGACTGCTGGAGGCATTGCCCGCTTCGAACACCGCTCCGCCACTGCCGCCTTCCATCGTCGAAGTGAATGTCGACAGATCGAGGCCACCTTTCTTCTTGTCCGTGTTGTGACAAGAGAAACATTTCGATTCAAAGATCGTCCGCACGTGGTCTGCGTAAGTGACCTTATCCTGAGCGCTCGCACTGGTCGCGACAGAGATCAGAATGAGACTTTGGAGTGGGCTGACTCGGCAGCGCTTTGGATCGAACGTCGAGATGACGAGCCTGACCAAAGAGACTAGCAGCCCGCTATTCCGCAACGAGCCAAAGCGGAGCCGAGTCTCCGCACTCCAAAGATTGCCCGATTTCTTAGTCATGTTAGTGGTTGAACAAGAATTCCTTGGAATTGAGTAGCGCCCAGAAGACGTCTTCCAGCACCGCGCGCTTCTGTTTCTTCTCCACGGCTTCCACCTCTCCTAACACCTGCTTCAATTCTTCCGGTGACGGCTTGCGTGAAAAGCAGCGGATGTAGAGGTCCTCGATGATTGTGGCGGGCTCGATACCTTCTTTGAGTTGGCTTGCGACGACATCTCCAGAGCGGATACGGTTGCCGGTGGCGTCGCCATTGAGCAAATGCAAGGCCTGACCGAGATTGGGATCCATCTTCACCTCACAGGAACACACCGTCTCGCGTTCGGCGCGGCCAAAGGTCTTGAGAAAGTAGGTCGACACATTGCCATCGGCAATCTGAACGGCGCGTGCGCCTTGGGGGAGACCGCGAAACTTGTTCTTCGTGACCGTGACTTGACTGATGGAATCGAGCAGGACTTCAGCGCGCTGTCGGCGAATCAAGGCGCGGGCGAAGTTCTTATCATTATCCGCATTCGATGCATTGGCGCGTGTGCTGCGTTGGTAGGTTTGTGAGGTACCAATGTCACGCACCAAGCGTTTGAAATCATAGTTGTAACTGGTAAAGCGTTTGCCCAGTTCGGTTAACAACTCCGGGTTCGATGCAGGATTGCTGATGCGAACGTCGTCAACCGGGTCGATGATGCCCATGCCGAAGAAGTGTGCCCAGATGAGATTGGCGAGATTGGTGGCAAAGTAAGGGTTCTCCTCGGAGGCCAACCATTCCGCTAGGATCTTGCGCCGGTCTTTGCCTTTCGTCTCGGGCTGCTCTCCGCCCAGAAACTTTGGCGGGACGGGCTTCTTGGTCACGGGATGATTCGTCTCGCCGCCACCGCTATTGAAGACAATCGTCTCACGCGGGTCTTCCGCCTTCTTGCGTCCCACTTGGGTGAAGAACGATGCGAAGCCGTAGTAGTCATTCATCGTCCAGCGATCGAAGGGATGATTGTGACATTGCGCGCATTGCAGCCGCATGCCCATGAATACTTGCGCGCAATTCTCTGCGAGCTTCAACGTGTCGCGCTCGACCTGATAGTAGTTCGTGGCGGGCGTGCCGAAGGTGCCGCCCGTGGCGCCTAACAATTCTTGCACGATCTTGTTGAACGGCACATTGTTAGCAATGCGGTCTTGCAGCCAATTGAAGTAGAGCAAGGTGGATTTGTAACTCACGCCACGATTGTCCTGCGTGCGTATTTGCAGGAGCTCGGCAAACTTCATGACCCAGAGTTCGGTGAACTCTTTCCTCTCTAACAGCGTATCGATTAACTTCTCACGCTTCTTGGGGTCAGAGTCTGTCACGAACGCATGATAGGCTTCTGGCTCGGGTACTTTGCCGATGATGTCTAGGTAGGCACGCCGCAGAAAGATGTCGTCACTGCAATTCTCGCTGGGGTGAATGCGCAGTTTGTGCAGTTTCTCATGGACTAGCGAATCGATGAAATTGGTCTCGGTGAGTTCCGCACGCGTGTAGTCGAGGTTCTTGGGAATGACGATGCACTGACTGCCTTCCGTGAAGGTGGCAAAGCGCGCCATGATAAAGGCTTCACCGCGAGTATTCGCGGTGACCAAACCGTCGGGACTCACGCCAGAAGAAATGGCATTATTAGACCCGAACACCGCCAATGGGGTGACATCGCGATTCGTGCCATCGGAGTAGAAACAACGCACCGTCATCTGCTGCGTGGCACCTTCGCCTTCCAAGACCATCTGCTTGGGATAGATCTCCATGCGCAACGGTTGGGCCACGTCCTTGGGATCATCCGGAGCGTCCGCTTTCAACCAGCGTAGTAGGGTATTGTAAGGTTCGCTGCCCACCTCGAAGCGTTTGCCGCCGGAATGCGGCACGGCTTCGACGACCTTCTCCAAGAGCAGGCTTTCTTCAGGTAGGGCTAGATTGATACGACGCCCGCTGAACTCACGAGTGAGACGATGATAGTCTCCTCGCGGATCATACCCAAAGAGCGAGAGCATGAATCCATCTTTGCCACGCGCCGCGCCATGGCAAGAACCCGTATTGCAGCCTGCGCTCATGAATACAGGCATCACATCCAACTGGAAACTCACCGGTCGATCCGCGGTCGCTGATTCGATCTTGACGGGGACTTTGCAAGTCTTGCCGCGATAATCGATCGCTACGGATGTCTCTCCATCTGCTAGTGGGGTCAACTGCGATGCTTTCAAGCTTACGAGCGAAGCATCCGCGACGTCAGCTTTCGCACTATCAGTCACATCTTTCGTCGTGCCGTCCTCGTAGGTGGCCATGATGACGAGACGATGAAAATCGCGATTCGTTGTCAGATGGACATCTGACGGGAACGCCTGAATCTTCACAATGGGCTTCGTGTCAGGTTCGGGCATCGGCGCGTTGCTATCGCGTTCGACCAACACGACTTCCTCTGGCCATGTGGCGCCTTCCTCGATCCAGCTACGCAGGGTGACTTGTTGTGAAGCCGTGAGTGGGTCGCCTTTCGGCGGCATGATCTCGTCGTCATCTTCCGCTAAGGCGACGCGTTGTATCAGCACGCTAGCATCGGGCCTCCCTGGGACAATGGCAGGTTCGCCGCTCTCGCCACCTTTAGCAGCGGCGGACGCCGTGTGCAATGCGAGTTCGCCTTTCTGTTTGTCGGCACCGTGACACTGCGCGCAACGCGTTTCGAGAATGTGTTGTACAGATGCAAAGTCGGTTGCTGCCAATAGCGGAAGGACAAACGCGACTAGCAGTGTGGAAATGATGATGGAGAACTTCATGGCTTTCGTTGCTCGCGTGCTTGTTTCGCTGCCAGCCGCAATTGTTCCAGACGGCTGAGGCGTTTCTTCGGTTGATCAGGTTTCTTCTTGGCGACTTCGACCTTTGCTGGGGTCTCCTTTGGCGCGTGCGATGGTTCGTCAATGCGCAACACGCCGCCTTGAGCGACAGTGTGCGGGATGGGCGTGCCTTTATGCATGATCACCATCGAGCAGAAGAGATTCTTGTGTTTGCCTACGGGCGAATCGGCTTCGGTCTTCACAGAAAAGACAATTTCCTCCATGCCCTTCTCGATCTCTAACGACTCGACAGTGCATTTGGCAGGGAGTCCGATGAGTTCCAGGCGGGCTTTGCCCTCGAAGGGCAGATGATACTCTAGCTTACACACCACATCGGCTGCGGCTCCCTTCTCGGTGGCGGCCATTTCGATCTTCCCTGTCACGTAGGGTGGTGAAATGGTGATCGGCGTGAGCGCGGTCGAGGCGTAGATGGCGCCGTTGCCGGCATCGGATTCGCCTAACACAGCGATCTTCCAAGCCTTGGTCTCCGCGCCGCCATTGGCATTGAGACGGTAGATTACTTCCGTTTTCCCTTCGGGAATTTGGATGGTTCCGGGACTGCCGATCCCTGGTGGATTCCATAACATTCGCAGCGTGATGGGCTTGGTGAAGCCTTCCTTACGTGTGGCCGTGATCTTGAGATCGAGGGTGCCATTTCTCACCAGGGGCACCTTCGGTGTCTCCATATTGATAGTGAATGGAATCTCTTCCACCACAGACATCGGCAGTTTGCCGGGATCCGCGATGCCGTAGAAGACGGTGTTGTTAGGCGGCCCTAACACCAACTCCACATTCTGCGTGAAACCGCCTTGAATGGCCTGCGCCGGATCAGCGTGCTTTGCTAGGACATCGAGTAGGCCACCTGCGATCGGCGCATCCAGCGCGGCTTCGAAGACCACGGGAAACACATTGATGTTAGCGGCCATGGTCTCGGCATGAAACTGGGCGCCTGTAGGCAATCCCGGAACTTCAAAGACCAAGTCTCCGCCGAACTCGCTACGAGTGGCATTGAACAAACAGGCATAACGATTGCCACGCGGCACGGGGATCGTTTGTCTCGTTTGACTGTTGTTGCGTTCGAAACGGGGGATCGACACGGCGAGGGAAGGTTTCAAGGGAGTGATCTCCACACGGTAGACATAGTCCGGCCCGCCTTTGCCTAAGTGATCTTTGACCCGAAAGGTGAAGTCGCCATCCGCAGGTAGCGTGTGCACGATTCGTGCATCTGGACCCGCGCCATCGTCATCTCCTGCGAGGTGCTTGCCATCCGGTGCGTAGAGATTCAACATGCTGTCTAACGGGGACCGAATCGAACGCGCATGGACACGGATCTCAAGCTTCTGGTCTTTCTTGCCCGTGAATTGATGCCAATCCTCGTCGCCCGCTTCGCTGATGATGCCATTGAAGGCGAGAGGAAGCATGCCCTCACTGGTCGTTGCTTCCTTGCGTTGATTGTTAGGTTCTTTCTCGATTACGTTTGGAAAGTCACTGACTCGGAGAACGTTAGGCGCGGGAGAGCGTAGGCCGTCTTGTTCCAAACGAACGCCATACGATCCATTCGTCTTCTCCGGCAACAGGATCGTCTTGGTTTGATCGCCATTCGTGGCGTCAAGGTAGGTCACAGCCAAGGCCTCGCCGATCTGACCTCCAGGAGGGTAGACGCCTGTCGGTCTCGGGAAATTTCCCACGTGCGCACGATAATGGAAATTGCCGCCTCCAGAATAGGAACTATCACGAATCTCAATGACATAAACCCCATCTTCAGGCGCGATGATGCTGGCGAAGGTGTCTTGCACAAGCAAGGCGCTGTCATCCCGCGCGACGATCTCAAAACGCTTACTGTTGAGAATGGCCACATACGGATCGAAGAGTGTCAGTCCAAGCCGAATGGCCTCGATCTCTACCGAGAGCCGCTCGCCTTTGGTGATTTGGACTTGATAGTAGTCGACATCCTCATTCTCGGCGACGCCGTGCATGGTGACATTCTTCTCAATCAGCTGCGGAGCCTCAAAGTCATTGTTAGGTTCCGCCTCCGCTACTGCGGGAAACTGTCCCACCCAGAAGGTGCGCAACTCGGTGATGCCACTGCGGCACCGCAATCGCAGCCGTTGCTCGCCCAACGGACAATCCTCGGCAATGGCCACGGTGACGGTGACTTTCTTGGCGTCTTCGACCTTGATTGCGGAAATGGTTAGGCCTTGATCATAGAGCAAGACCTCCTCCGCGTCGGCTAAGCGATCGCCATTGAAGGTAAGCATCGCGGTGGTGCCGAGTTGCGCGCCACGCGGATGAATCGATCCCAGCGTGGGTGTGGAAGCGTGGACGGAGACAATCAAGAGCGCGAGAATCGCTGCGATCAGAGGCAGTTTCATCACGCTAACAGATCGTTTACCACCTGACCGCCGTCGACGATCTCCACAGGGCGTCCGCCGGGAGCCATCAGCTCTTTGTCCGCCACGATGCCTAACCTATCGTAGATTGTGGTGGCGAAATCCTCGACTCCCAGTGGGTTCTCTTCGGGTTCCGCTCCTAAGCCGTCGGAGGATCCATAGACACTGCCTGCTTTGGTGCCGCCTCCGGCTAACAAGCCGCTAAAGACTTTGGGCCAGTGATCACGGCCGCCATTGCCGTTGATCTTCGGCGTGCGTCCGAACTCCGTGGTGACCATGACCAGCGTGCTCTCTAACAAACCGCGTTCGTCGAGATCGCGAATCAACCGCGCCAGTGCTTGGTCGAAGGTTGGCGCGTTGTTCTTGAAAGCGCCTTTGATGTTGTCGTGATGATCCCAACCACCCACATTCAGCGACACGAACCGCACGCCAGCTTCCACTAGGCGACGTGCCAAGAGCATGCGTTGGCCGGGTTGGTTGCGACCATACTCATCGCGCAAGTTGTCAGGCTCCTGCTCAATGGCAAAGGCCTCGCGGGCTGCTTGCGAACTGATCAGGCTGTAGGCGCGTTGATAAAACGTGTCCATGGCGTCGAGACTGTCCGACGACTCCATGTTGCGGAAATGATCATCGACGGTGGCTAAGATCGAACGTCGTCGATCGAAGCGTTTCTCGTCGATGCCCTTTGGCAAACTGAGGTCACGCACACGGAAGTTCTTGTCCGATGGATCTGAACCCAGGCTGAAAGGGCCGTAAGCCGAACTCAAGTAGCCGCTCCCAGCGAATTCGTTAGGCTGATTGGGAATGCAGACATAGGGCGGCAAGGACTTGCGTGGTCCAAACTCGTGACTCACCACCGAACCAAAGCTAGGAAAGACCAAGGCAGGGCTTGGCTTGTACCCAGTGAACATGTTGTGCGTGCCACGCTCGTGCGCCGCTTCCCCATGCGTCATGCTGCGACAGATGGTGAGTTTATCAGCGACTTGCGCGAGGTTCTTAAAGTGCTCGCCAAAGCGTACGCCCGTGAGTTTCGTCTCGATATTACCTAACGGACCGCGATATTGTGAGGGTGCGTAAGGCTTCGGATCGAACGATTCCTGGGCCGCCATGCCGCCCGGAAGGAAGATCTGAATGACCGACTTTGCTGGACCTTCTTTTGACTCGTAATGCTTCTGTGCCGCCTGGGCTTCGAGCTTGAGAAACTCAGGGAGGGTCAGACCAAGGCCACCGAGAAGGCCCACATAGAGAAACTCGCGTCGCGAAGATCGATTCAGAGGTGAACCCGGACAAGCAGAAGGGGATTTCATAAGCTACTAGTTGGTGAAAAGCGACAACGTCATCAAGGAGATGAGGTTGCATCACCGAGCTAGAACCCCTCGAAAGCGAAGATAGCGCTGTACGATGCGAATCCCAGTATTTGAGCGATTTACGCCTCAAGATCGATGACTTTGAAGTGATCGCTGAAGATGACGGCTCCATCACCCTACGCAGAGTTCCATCATCGCCGAACCATGGATTGCTCGACCACATTGGAGAAGCCGGCTAGCGCATTGTCAGGAATTGCGGGCTGGTAACGATCATTTCGATCAGGCTTCGGAACTTGTGATCATTCTCTACGAGGCGCCTTTGCATGTCCTCGATCAAGGGCTCATCGGAGAGCATCAGACCTCTGCCTAGGGCGTAGGACAGCAGCTTTCGGCAGACGTTATCGATGAACTCTGCTTCACGATGGTCATGGAGGTAAGCACGAAGCCCCTCCAATCCCGCGCCTTCGCCAGCGATGTCCGGAAAGATGATCTGGGTCTGCACGGGTCGGCCCGCCAGATCGGCGGCGCGACGTTCACCCACCGGTCCATAGGCTTCAAAGGCGAGCCCGATGGAATCGAAACGATCATGGCAACTAGCGCAGCTTGAATTGTCGCGATGCTGAGCGAGAAGCTGTGGCAACGTCAGATCACCGGTCTTCGCCTCATCTGCAGGAAGCTCGGGAACATTCGGTGGCGGGGCTGGGATGTGTTCGCCTAACAAGCGTCGCACGACCCAGTAGCCGCGCTTCACAGGGCTCGTGCGTCTGCCAGGTGCGTTCATGGTTAAAAAAACGGACATCGGCAAGAGACCGCCCCGACCATAGGCGGAGACATTGTCGACACGCGTCCACTCATTCTGCTTAGCTGGCATTGGCACCTCATAATGCCGCGCAAGCACGTCGTTCACAAACGTGTGATCGGCATAAAGGAAGTCGAGTACGGAGCCATCTGTCTTCACAAGATCGACGAAGAAGCGCAGCGGCTCTTCGAACATCGCTCGGCGGAGATCATCAGTGAATACAGCGAACAGTTCGCGATCAACGCTGTTGTGTTCCTCAAATCGGCGGAATGCGAGCCAGTTCCCGCCAAACTCGGTTGCCATCCCTCGAATGCGATCATCCTGAAGCATCCGCCTTGCCTGAGCCGTGATCACTTCTGGCTGATGGAGATCGCCTGCTGAAGCATGAACTAACAATTCCTCATCCGGCATGCTCGACCAGAGAAAGTAGCTCAGCCGACTTGCCAGGGAATGATCTGAAATTGGCCGAACGTCGCCCTCACCTTCCACCGCGATATTCACCCGATAGCAGAAGTGGGGGGAAACCAAGATGCTTGCGACCGAGTCTCGGATGGCATCGTCATGCCTGAGCCCGTCTTTTCGAAGGGATTGGTAGAATGCCAGGAAGTCATCACGCTCCATCGGTGTTAACGGTCGACGATAGGCACGTTCGGCAAAGTCTAGCAGCGACGCAAGATGACTTGGCTCCGCCACTACTCGAGCTTTCTCCACCCAGCGCATCTCTGCGGCAATGTCCTTGAAGTAACGCTCAATAGCCGCGAGCGCGTCGCCGCGAGCCCCATGTTCTTCGGCCCTATCAATGTAGCCTGAAGCGAGACGGTCGATCTTCTCCTGCGAGGTGACATCGTTGTCCTCAGAGCGAGCAAAGTCGAATGCCGCGCCGCCCATGAAGCGCGGTGGCTCCGCGCGTTCGAAGAAGATGAAATCCTTGTACTGCCTCATCGGAGCAAAGGCGGCGAAATTGAGTTCCTGCCAGAGCCTGTCGATCTCCCGCCGCTCTTCTTCGTCGAGGATCAGCTCGTAGAGTGGCCGATCATCGCGGAAGTAGCCCATCATCAGATGGAAACCTGCATTGAGGAGTCGCCCACTGTTCTGCTTCTTCAGGTCGAGAAACATGCGGCCGCGTTCTGTTTGAACGAAAGCGTCAGGGAAGGTGCCGCAGAAGCTCTCCAGCGCAGCGCGTTCTACTTCATCATCCGTTTTTCCCGTGTAGCGTAATCGGTTCTCGGCATACTGACGATTCTTCCAAAGCACCAGCGGCTGCGACCCCTTGGAAATGCCACGCACTGTCAGATTAGCATACTCAGTTAAGTGCTGCCGACGCGTTTCAATGACAAAGTCGCGCATGGCCGCGCAGCCCTCTTTGGCAGCATCGATGTCAGTCTCAGGCAAGGCTTTCCACATGTCCCGCAAAGTCGCCATCGGCCCCGCCTCGTCTGACGGTGCTGTCTCCAGCGCACTCCAGAGCGTGGCAAAGTAACTCGAACTGATCTCATGGCTCGGCGCAATCCTAGCATTTCGAAACTGCCAAGCCGCGAGAAAGTAGTCGGCATAGTCGACTTGATGCCGCGCATAGAAATCCATGATGCGCTTCACACAATACTTGTCGCGATCAGAATCCGTCAAGGCGGGATGCGGAGCGAATACAAACCCTTCTGGCATCAAGACGACGTGATCCGCCACGAGTCGTGCTGCTGCCAGATACTTGTTCAGTCGCGCTGGTGACATAGTTAGCGACTCTCCTGTATTGTCAAAGCCAGTCTCATTGGCAGGATCCACGGGAAACTCACGGGTCGGTCGAAGATCGGCGCCCGTAAGATCTCGGATCGTGTAATCGTATTCCGCGTTGCTCAAGCGTCGCGCGAGGGCAATTCCAGGATCACCGGCATGCTTGTTAGCCTCGTATTGACGAAAGGTGCGAATCCATTCACTCACGTTCTTACGTAGCTCCAGAGTCGGTTGCGTCTTGGCTTCCTCTGGAGGCATCTCACTGCCGTCGATTTTATCAAGCACTGTCTTCCACAACCGATGATCGCGAGCAATCGCTTCGGTGCTTATGTAGGAACTCAGATCAAGCTTGCCCTTCTGCTTCTCCTCACCATGGCAGGTGAAACAGTGGTTCTGCAAGAATGGCAACACAACGTCCGAGAACTGGCTCTCGAATCTCGTTTCGACAGTCTCTTCTGCTGAAAGCCAAACCACACCGCTCAGCTGAACAACCGTGACCACGATCAACCATCGCCATGCGGAATGGCTATTCGTGGTGGGTTTCAATGGATGGCTCATCGAAAATCGCCTAAGGCCAAGAGAGGTCCAATTCGCTCCGTGCCCACGACCAGTTCGTCAATCCAAAGTGCCTGAGCATGAGGCAGCAGCCCGGGTCCGAAGTAAGGTGTCAGCAGAAACTGATTCCATTTCATCTTTGGGAAATCGGTCGTTCTGAAGAGGATGTCAGTGTGCTCGACGACAAGTTTGCCGTCGAACCAGCCGCGAATGACCCCATCAGAGTTCGCCTTATCGTTCGCAAGATCGAGCGTGTTGAGCTTAAACTGCGCCTCAATGCAGTGCCACTTGGCATCGTTGAATACGGCGTCCTTTGAGTCATAAAGCTTACCATTGTAGCCACCTTTGAGAGGTCCTTGGGTGAGTCCGTGAGGCCTGGATTCGTTTTCCATGTCGGTTGCTCCAAGACGGAGCATTCCATTCACCGGCTCCATGTAGAGCGTGAGATGGCTTCGTGCGGGGCCATGCCATTTGCCATTCTCAGTGGTTAGGAAATGAGCAAGGTGTGGATGATAGGATCTTCCAGACCAATCCCAATCCGCCGAAAGCTTGATGTAGAATCGAATGAAAAGCTGATCCGTGGGTTTGAGAGGATGGCGAGCACCTGAACTTGTGTGAGGGTTCGTCGCCCTCTCTTTCCAGCGATACTCGATGCACCCTTTTCCGGCGAAGGCTTCATCCGAAACGATCTTGAAGCGGGAGCCATCGTACCAGTCTCGTTTCAGGAGATCGGCATCGTCAAAGCTCTCGCCGAACAGTGTGGTGTTAGGTTTCGATTCTTCGGCAATGGCATCGCCAATGAGCAGATTGGCAGCGAAGATCACCCAGAGTAGAAAGGATTGTTTTGAGGTCATGAAGTGAGCCTTTCGTCGCGGTGAGGTCGTTGATTCTGCCGTCTTACTGTTCCGTTGGGCAAGCCAAACTCCAAATCTTGCTTTCGTCATCCACTCCTTCATACACTGGAACATCGCAGAATACCCGCTCATTCGTCATTGAGGAAATTTCTCCCTAGGGAATACGCACGATTCCGGTCAATATAGATGGGTCACCCACCATGAAACCTCTCGTCACTGCCGCCGTCATACTGGTTCTGTTAGCTTTGGCTGCCAGAGCTGAAGAGCGCCACTGGGCGCTGCAACCTTTGTCCATGCCGCCTGTTCCGTCCGCAGAAGGTGGGGAAATCGATGCCTTCGTGCGGGCGAAACTTTCTGAGCAAGGCCTCGCGCCTTCGCCAGTGGCCGATCGCACCACCTTAATCCGGCGATTGAGTTACGATCTCACGGGACTGCTGCCGACCCAGGAGGAACTGGCGGCGTTTCTTTCTGACAAAGATACGATAGCTTATGAGAGTCTGGTGACAATGTTACTCGAATCACCGCGCTATGGAGAACACTGGGCGCGGCATTGGCTCGATATCGCGAACTATGCCGACACGCATGGCAATGACCATGACTACGCCCGGCCAAATGCGTGGCCGTTTCGCGACTATGTGATCAACTCACTTAACGATGACAAACCCTACGCGCGTTTCGTGCAGGAACAGATCGCCGGAGATGCGCTTTTCCCAGAAGATCCGCAGGCCATCGCCGCGCTTGGATTCCTCGCCGCGGGACCGTGGGACCATACTCTAATGGTGACTGTGCGTGAAGATACAGTCGATCATCGCAGCGCCCAGAACCTTGATCGCGATCTCATGGTGACCACGGCGATGGGCACCTTTCAAAGCCTCACTGTGCACTGCGCACGCTGTCATGATCACAAGTTCGATCCCATCACACAGCGCGAGTACTACGCGCTTCAGGCGGTGTTCGCGGGCGTGGATCGGGCGGATCGCCCACTCGACATCGAAGCGACCACGCAAACAGAACGCTCCCGGCTGTCTGCAAGAAAGCGCGCTTTGGAACAGCTCGATGAGTCTTTGTTAGACGAACTCGCTTCATGGCCAGTGACTAAGAAAGTGGCCGATTGGGAACGGGCATGGGAGAAACGCGATGAAGCGTGGGTGCCGTTTGAGATTATCAGTGTCGTTTCGAAAGGAGGCTCCACCCTCACCCAGCAAGTAGATGGCTCATGGTTTGCGAGCGGCACCCGCCCTAACAATGATTCATACATCATCACGGCCCATCGACCGGAGGGAACGATGGGCGCGCTACGGCTCGAAGTGCTGCCCGATGACCGGTTGCCTCAACGCGGCCCCGGCCGCTGGGACAATGGCAACTTCCATCTCACGGAGATCCGCGCCTTTGCAACTCTGCCAGAGTCAGGCGCAAGCGCGAAGCCCCTGGTGATCAACCGCGCCACCGCCGACCATGATGAAAGCGCTAGCATATCCGCAGCACAGGCGATCGACAACAACAATCAGTCTCACTGGGGCGTGCATCCGCGCTACGGCGAACCACATGAGGCCGTCTTCGAGCTTGCCGAACCAGAGGCATTTCCGGACGGAACGACATTCACGCTCATGCTAGAGTTTCAAGACGGTGTGACCGGCCACGGGATCGGGCGTTTTCGCCTTTCTGCCAGCGACGCCAAACCAGATTCCGCAGCGACCCTCGCGCCCTTACCGACCGGGCTAGTGGAGATCCTACGCGTGCCCGCGATCGAGCGCACGGACGCTCAACGTCAGTACTTGGCACGATCCGTGTTGCAGATCGAGAACGAACGGGCACTGGCGGCCTTGCCTGCGCCAAGGTTCGTCTATGCCGTGACGCGAGACTTTCCGCCGGACGGCCCTAACTTCAAGCCAGCGTCCCAGCCGCGACCGATCCATTTGTTAGAACGCGGTGAACTCAGCAAGCCAGGTGAACTCGTCGGCCCGGGCACTGTGGCGTGTGTGCCAGGGATGCCGAGCGAACTCGTCATCAAGGATGCCAGCGACGAATCGCAACGCCGCGCCGCACTCGCTCGTTGGATCACAGATCCACAGAATGCCCTAACTTGGCGCAGCATTGTCAACCGCGTGTGGCACTATCACTTTGGTATCGGCCTCTGCGACACGCCGAATGACTTTGGCAAGATGGGCGGCGCACCGAGTCACCCTGAACTGCTCGACTGGCTCGCCGTTTGGTTTCGTGATGAAGCGAAAGGTTCGCTCAAAGAGCTGCATCGCTTGATCGTGACCAGCGAAACCTGGAAACAATCGACGCTCGCCGATCATGGAGCCGAACGCGATGGCGACAACCGATTGCTCTGGCGACAGAATCGGCGGCGCCTGTCCGGCGAGCAACTGCGGGACACGATGCTCGCACTGGGAAATCGACTCGATCTCACTATGGGCGGCCCCTCCGTCGTGCAATTCATCCACCGGGGTGATGCGACGTTCATGCCCGGCGGAAATCCGGCCTTTCTCGACTACGAGCACTTTGATCCCGACTCTCCCGCTGCGCGCAGGCGCGCCATCTATCGCTTTCAGTTTCGCACCGTTCCCGATCCATTGATGGATGCTCTCGATTGCCCAGACGGCGGCGCCTTCACGCCTGTGCGCAATGTTTCCACCACCCCTCTGCAAGCCTTCGCGATGTTGAATGATGCCTTTCTCATCCGTCAGTGTGAACACATTGCCGCTCGCATTGCCGCCGCTGCAGAATCTACTAACAAACAAGTCGCATCTGCCTTCCAACTCATCCTGCTCCGTGAAGAGCAAGAACACGAACGTTCTAAGTTAGCCGACTACGTCGGGCGTCATGGTCTCGCCAACGCCTGTCAACTGCTCCTCAATAGCAACGAGTTCCTCCACCTAGACTAGCATTGTGATTCCTATGCCTATCCAACGTCGTGACTTTCTCGGCCATCTCGGCTCCGGTCTCAGTGGCATCGCCCTGGCATCGCTGATGAAGCGTGAAGCGTTGGGCGTCACCACGCCGCCGCCATTTGCACCGAAGGCAAAGCGCGTCATTCAGCTCTTCATGAACGGCGGGGCGAGCCAATGCGATTTGTTCGACTACAAGCCCCAACTCATCGCACGCCACGGCCAGAAGTTCGACCCCGGCGAGGGAGTGCGCGTCGAAGCTAGCATTAGCACGCCAGGCGCGTTGATGAAGAGCCCTTTCAACTGGGCACAGCATGGACAGTGCGGTCGTTGGGTCAGCAGCGCGCTGCCACATCTAGCGAAGCATGTCGATGAGATGGCCTTCCTCATGGCGATGCAGTCCGTGTCGAATGTCCACGGCCCGGCTTCCTACTTGCAGACTAGCGGATTCCTGCCACCGGGTTATCCAAGTGCTGGAGCGTGGATTTCCCAGGCCCTGGGCAGCCTCGCTGACAATGTACCCGCCTTCGTCGCTCTGCCAGATGCCAAGGGGCTGCCCTACAATGGTCGCAGCGCCTTCACTGCCGGATTCTTGCCTGCGAATCATCAGGGCACGGTGATCCATGCCTCCGCCCCGCAGCCGATCACCCACCTTCGACCACCCGCAAGCGCTGCTCACATTACGCCCGCAAGCCGTCGCGAAGGGCTCCAGTTGTTAGGCGAAATGAACACCGCGCACGCGGCACAACGACCAAGCGATTCACAGCTCCGCGCCCGTATGGAAAGCTACGAACTCGCCGCGCGCTTTCAGTTAGCCGCACCCGAGTTGCTCGATCTCGCTGGGGAAACCGCAGCAACAAAGGCGCTCTACGGGATCGACGAACCGAAGACGTCGGACTTCGGCAAACGCTGCCTCATGGCACGACGCATGGCCGAGCGCGGCGTCCGCTTTGTGCAAGTGTGGAGCGGTCAAGGCGGCGGGTCTGACAATTGGGACAATCACGGCAACATCGCTAGTGAACTCAGCGTGGCGGCAGGTAGAATGGATCAGCCAGCGGCGGCCTTGCTCACCGACCTGAAAGAGCGTGGCCTGCTAGACGACACGTTGCTGGTGTGGACGACGGAGTTTGGTCGCATGCCCTTCAGTCAGGGCGGCACCGGTCGCGATCATAACGGCGGCACCTTTGTCTCGTGGTTCGCCGGTGCCGGCGTGAAGCCTGGCAGCGGCTACGGCCAGAGCGACGAGTGGTCCTGGAAAGCCGCTGACGACGTGACCACCAGCTACGATTTCCACGCCACCATCCTCCACCTGCTCGGCATCGATCACGAGAAACTCACCTTCCGCCACGGCGGCATCGATCGACGCCTAACCGATGTGCACGGCCAGATCGTGAAGAGCATCCTTGCCTAACGGGCAAACAATCAAACCTGATCCAAGAAATCGATCCCATCTTGTTTGGAATACCAAACCCGATCCAGCCACAGACCACACGCGGGCGCGGAGGGACAGGAACGATCGCGATCGCGGCTTTCCAGAATGGCCGCCAACTCATTGGCTGTTTGTTGTCCCTCTCCAATCCGTTTCAGTGTGCCAGCGATTCTGCGGACCATCTGTTTCAGAAAACCGGAGCCTATCAAGCGAACTCGGATCAGATGCTGAAAGTCTTCGTCATAGCAGCCCGGTATCGGGATCGGTTCACGGGTGACTTCCACTTCATAGATCTCGCGGACCGTCGTTGAAACCTGCGAGCCTCCTGCACAGAACGCAGCGAAATCATGCTCACCTATCAGCGCTTGTGCGGCGTGGCGCATCGTTTCGTGATCAAGTTCACGGCGATTCCATTGCGTGATGGCTCGAAGATGTGGCAAATTGATAGGACCTTGTTGAAAGTAGAAACTGTACTGCTTTCGTGAAGTTTGATTCGCCTTGAAGTTAGAGTGAGCCATCCCGAGTTTGGCAATCCGGATCGAATCAGGGAGTCGCCCCATCAGTCCACGCCGCAAATTCTCCTCCGAAAACCGCCCGACTGATTTCTCCAAATCAAAGTGCGCCACTTGTCCGCTCGCATGAACGCCAGCATCGGTTCGACCGCTCGAGGTCACGGTCACTTCTTCATCGCACAAGTCACGAATTGCCGCGACGAGCGCGCCCTCAATCGAGGGCTTCGGATTCTCGTGTCGCCCGACACCACGCTGCCGCTGCCACCCGCAGAAATCGGTGCCGTCATAAGCAAGCTGCATGGCGTATCGGATTTTCATTCAAATAGTTCGGCTGCAGCGATACATGAGGGCAACGACTGCTCGTGTAAAGAGTGGCAGCCTGCAGCTGTTCGGTTTGTCTTGGCACGATCGAATGCGAATGACATTATGGATCATTCCCATTGTCCAAAGCGCACCCAGTCAGCACTTTGTAGCCCTTTGTAGGTGCATATCAGCAGCTAGAACGTATCCGAAAAGGGTCATCGCCATCTCTCATTTTCACTGAATTGTTGGAATTTATAGAGAGGCGGATTCATAGTCCTAGCGCACAAATGAAGCAGGCAGAGGCGCGGATGTGTGTTAAAGCATCATTCAACTTCGAAACCAAACAATGCCAAGCACCTACCGACGCCTCTGCCAAGAAGACCG
>JBLHHN010000007.1:0-43811 GCA_047616785.1 Verrucomicrobiales bacterium | reverse complement strand
GACGATTGACGATCTTGTCGATGCTCAGTTCGCGGCAGAAGGCGGCGATGACTGGCAGGTGATCGGTTTGGCAAACGTCGATGTTTTTGGAAATGTCAGCAAGTTGAGGCTCCATGGGAGACAGCAACGCAGACACTAGCAAAAGTACAGGTTTAAAATTAATAAATTCATAACGTATTTACTGTTAGATAGTTACCAAAGTCGACTTATGACATTCACACCATGCGGAATGTGTGATAGAGATCCATCCAGCCATCGCCATTCACGTCGCCCCAGCTCACCGACATGCCTGAACCTGTGTCTTCGACCCCAAGCTCGTCTGCCACATCCTCGAAGCCTGTCCTGTCATTACGATAAAGATTATTGCGCCCAAAGTCGTTGGCAACGTAGAGATCAAAATCGCCATCTTGATCATAGTCGTCCCAAGCAGCCGCATAACTGAAACGCTGATTGTTCACGTCCAAGCCAACCTCTGCGGTGACATCGACGAATCCGTCGTTTGCCGTATTACGAAACAGCACATTGGCCTGGCCATTGTTCGCATCATGAATCGGAACAGGAAGGCCCAACGGCGTGTCTTGATCCTTCTGCGAGATCGAGGTGTGACCACAGAGATAGACATCGACGCGCCCATCCAAATCAAAGTCCGCTGCGGCAAGTGAAGTCACGGTTCCTTCTAGTGGGATCGCTTGCGCTCTCTTGAAACGGCCGCTGCCGTCGTTGACATGATAGATGAAGAACCCGTCACCAGCCACGATGAGGTCTTGATCGCCATCATGATCCGAATCAAAGAACAGCGCGCTGCTCGTGGCGTCTAACACATTTAAGACAGCGCTATCCGCAGCCTCGACCAAGGTTCCATTCGGCTTCTTTAGAAAGAGCCGGTTAGGCAATCCGTGAGGCTGACACACGAACAGATCGTCCCTCCCATCGCCATCGGCGTCACCGAGGGCAAGCCCATAGAATCCGGTGATCGTGGGCGCTAGACCACTCTCCAGCCGCCCCCGCCAGTCATCGATCCCGTGGGCGAGTTGTTGGTGGAACGCTGGTGCATCAGCGAAGACGTCCGCGGTGCGATCGAGAAACCAACGCTTTCCGTTGGCCGAACGCACGTCTTCGAAGAAGCGCGATCGGATTCCAATCAGTTGCAGAGACTTGGTCCATTGCGTCTCCCATTCCAAACGCTGCTGCGTCCAGGGTGGCGCAACGGCATCCATCTCGATAAGGACGCGTGCCATGAAGGAGTCACCCGAGGCTTCCGGCTGAAGATCTACGATCTTAAGATGTATGGCAGGACCATCGAAGATGGCGAGCTGCTCTGCCAAGGCCTTGCGGCCTCTTGCTCTTGAAACAGCATGACTAGGTTCGGGGCGATGAACAGAGTATTCTCCGTCGTCATAGACTTTGGTTAGAGGTGGTCGCACATCCGTCAGGGTAATCGATTCCGACACCCAATTTGGGATGATCTTAGGATTCTCGAACAATCCATTCAGTCGCTCTCGCACCTGAGTCTGCCATACTTCAGTGGGCCACTCTTCAGGCGAGGCTTGGGCGTACACTGTCTCCGCTCGCAGAGGAGCATCGAATGTGAGAGGTACTCGTTCCGGCAAAGCCTGCCCCTGTGCTGAAGCGACCATAGCACCACTCAGGACCACAAAGAGAAAACGCTTCACCCCTAAACGTAGAAAGCAGGGCTCGCTTGCGCAAGCGCTGCTTAAGTTCTCGTCTGCCAAATGCCACTAAGGCATCACTCTTACTCGATAATAACCATTGGGATTGGCGATGCGCGCAGCATCCGTATCTTCAAAGTTCGCCCCATCAGCGACCGATCCAATCACCGTCCACGAACCCAAGGTTGTGGAGTATTCCACTTCGTAGCTCATCCCAGCGACGTTTGACCATGTCATGGAGACACCCGCCTCCGAGCGTTCCACGTCCGTTAGGCGAAACGTGCTCGTAGGATCGTTAGGATCGGTTCCGGCGATTCCTTCAGCTTCGTCGGATTGACCGTCACCATCGGCATCATCGTTCACAGGACCGCCGCCACTACTTCCGGCGAGTGCCAGAATGGCAATGTCTGCGTCTCCGAGCGCTGCATCGTAGATTCTAACATCATCAAGAAAGCCAACGAAGTCGCGGTCCTCTGCGATCACGGTCGTTCCAATGATCACATTCACATCGTTATCCAACGCGCCAACAGCCTCTTCGGAAACTCGAGTGCCATCGACATGAATCGTTTGCACCCCGTTCTCATATTTCCAGGCGACATGATGCCATTCCTGGAAAGTGACCAAGGTGGCACCACTATTGCTATCATTTCCCCAATGCCCAAAGTGATACTGTTGTCCGCGAACGCCGTGGTGAAGCGCATTGCCGCTCTCCTGCCCGAAGATCATTCCATCACCACTCTCGCTCGCCGCCTCACTCTCGGCCCACATCCATGCCATCGCGGTGTAATGGACCTCCCCCAGCAAACCCAACTCACTCGCCGTTTGGTTCGTATCAACATAGGTATTCCCGTTGGGAACAAGCAGATAACGTCCTCCTCCAGGCGCGGGCGCACTATCTAGCCACTGCGCGTCATCGCCTACCAATGTGCCTGTAACTGCCGAAGTGCCTGTGTTAGCGATCTCGGTGCCGCCGTTCTCCTCGAAGTCATACTTGGCGACAGGGGCCGGCGCAACGAGATCCTCCAAACCGGGAAAATTCGCATGATTGGTAGGATCTTTCGACTTGGCAAGCTCAATGGGATCAGAGAAACGGTCGCCATCGGTGTCGATCAATAATGGGCTCGTGCCATGCGTGTTCACCTCGTCGCCGTCCGTGAGGCCATCGCCATCCGTATCAGACCCAAAGAGATCGGTGCCAGCAGCCACTTCGGCTCCGTCATTCAAGCCATCACCATCGGTATCCGCCACGTTGGCATTTGAGCCGCTGTTGAACTCTTGCTTGTTTGTCAGACCGTCGCTGTCCGCATCACCGTCACCTGTTTGTGCGAGATTTCCAAAAGTCGCTTCCTCATACGCATCGGGCAGGCCGTCATTGTCATCGTCCACCGTTGGCAATTGATCGGCTGTGATCAGCTCGAAGATACTGTCATCCGGCAGCGTCGCACTATTCGCCACTTCGACAGTGGCGGGCTCGCTACTGATGTAAAGTTCCACGCTGGCACCACCAACACCCTGCCAGAAAACAAACTCTAACTGATGTTCTCCGGCGGCAAGTTCGACAGGAGCGACCGTGTGTTGGGTGCCGCGACCAGCAAGAAATTCGACGGCGATCTGACCATCGACCGTGACGCGGAAGCCATCATCCGAGTTCACACCGATCGAGTAGGTGCCCGCACGATCGATCAGAAACGGGCCCGTAGCGTGAAGCGCGAGTTCCTCGTTGACGACAAAAGGGAATTCCCGATCATCGGGGAAGAGGTGAGGGTTCGACAAGCTATCGGTGAAATTGATCGTCTTATCGTAGAACACGACTTCCTCAGCGACATTATCACCTGCAGCCGCAGCTTCAGCAGCAACAATGTTACCAATCCCGCCGGTGCCTTTTAAAAGCCGTACCACAAAGAGGGCCGGCTTGCTCCCACTACTCAAAGGATCAGACTCGTTCGCCACCTCAATGCCGTCAGGATAGCCGTCATCGTCGGAATCCGGATCGTTAGGATCGGTGTTCGCCGTGATCTCGCCAAGATCATCAAGGGTATCGGCATCCGTGTCCGCTAAGATCGGGCTGGTGCCATTCGCGATCTCTGTATTGTCAGCGATCGTGTCTCCGTCAGTGTCTGCAAGCGTCGGATCGGACAGGATCTCATTGATTTCTTGCCCGTCTCGCAAAGTATCGCCGTCGGTGTCATCATTGTTAGGGTCAGAGCCAGCAAGGATCTCCGCAGCATTGGTTAGGCTATCCGCGTCTGGGTCGCCCTCGCCCGTTGCCGAAAGATCGCCAAAGTTCTCGTTCTCCCAACTATCAGCCAAGCCATCGCCGTCGGAATCTAGACTCACAGTAATGCTGCCGCCGCCATCGACCAACGTTTCTTCAGGAAAGCCGATATCGATGAGGGTTTGGTAGGTGAAGACCCCATCTGCAGCCAAGCCATTGTCCTGCGCGAGAGCAAGAACATCGACCTCTCCAATAAAGAGCCCGCCAAAGATGTGATCCTGATCAAGCACGAGTCTCGTTTCCGCCCCTTCCAAGATAAGCCTTCCGCTTGGGTTGTTGATATTGTAGTCCGCATCAAGGCCGCCGTTGGCGAGTGTGATGTCGCCGTTATCGATGGCACCCGCGTTGTGAACCTTGAGCGTGATGCCCGCGGCAACCCGCCATTGGCCGACAAAGGCGTTTGTCGTGCCTGACAGAATCACTGTGCCCGCATCCACGCCTTCTTCCGGACTCCTGACCGTCACCTCACCGGTTCCCACCAGAGGACCATCGATCTCCATAGTCCGCCCCGAAGTGGGAATCTCAATGCTAGCATTGCCATGAATAGTCACGGTGCCGCTCACTTTGGGCGTGAAGGTGGATCCATCAGACACCAGCGCTCCGCCCTCGGTCAGTGTGAGAGCAGCGACCTGCACCGATCGATCCACGCTAAGCTGCGCACCCTCGCCACTCACCGTCAACGAATCGCCATCGAAACCCACATCCACAATACGTGGGTTGGTGAGCTTGTTCACGAAACCACCGATGACGAAATACTGATTGCCCTGACTCGGCGCGCTCCCATTGGACCAAGCCGTCGTCTCATCCCAGCGCTTACCATCACCGACGAAGTAGACGTTGCCATCGAGGGGCTTGGAAGCATCGGCCGTTGGATCCGTGGCAGCCGCTATCTCAACGCCATCTGGAAAGCCATCGCCATCGGAGTCCGGCTGGGCGGGATCTGTCTGATGATCATTCACTTCTGCTCCGTCCACCAACAAATCACTATCAGAATCCACATTTCCAGGATCAATGCCACGCGCCACTTCGTCTCCATCTTCCAAGCCATCGCCATCCGTGTCGGCTTCGTTTGGCTTGGTTGTATTGGCGTTCTCTTCGGCATTGGTGAGGCCATCGCCGTCTGGGTCACCGTCTGCCCCTTCAGCCAGCCCGCCAAAGAACAATTCCTCCCAAGCATCTGGCAGTCCATCGCCGTCCGAATCACTGGAATCATTGGTCGCGACTAAAAATTCACTGGGCTCGAGAATACTTGAGGAATAGCGAAATTCATCTATCAGAAGTCCGTAGTCCTCGCCTGAATGCTTCCCAATAGTCATCGGACCATCAGGATGGGCGAAGGTTCCGATCAGATCCTTCCTACCCGTTTCTTCGTAATTCGTGAACATGGCGAACTGTTTCAAATCCGGATCCCACGTCATGGCCACGTGATGCCATTCTAACAAATCATTCACCCCATCGCCATCATTGGCGATATCTGCTGCGTCGTCGTAGTCATCTGGATTGCCGGTGCCCGCATCGGTATCAATGTAAATGTGTTCTCCTTTCGCCACATTGTTCTCGTCCCCATCCGGAGTGTCCCAGCGCGTTCGGATATCTCCGAAATTGTTATTCTGTGTGTTGTGGTCGAAATCGATCTGCCATCGTGGTGCGCCGCCTTGGTTACGCACGATAAAGGAATGCCAGCTACTAGGTTGCCCGACCAGTTTGATGAAGAATTCCACTGTAAAACCATCATCTGAATTCAATACGGATTCGTTAGGCACTGTGATTTTCGCATTGCCAGCGCTGGCATCTTGGGAAAAGCGATTCGACCAACTCGCTCCACTCACCGGATCCTGAGTGAGAGATCCAGGAACATCATTGCTATAGAGCGCACCATTGCTAGCGGGTGCATCAAGCTCGCGCGAACCAACTTCGGCAATCGCCGTTTCGACGGTCCCGCCATCGGCAGCACCGTCTTCATCAAAGCGCCAGAAACCGATGGTGTCCGCAAGACTGACTGCGGGTGACATGCATATCGCCATCGCCAAGGCGACAGGAAATCTTAATAACATTTTCATATTGAGAAGAGGGGTTTGCGGAAAGGAATTTGCCTTCCCGCATCGAACAGTCTGGCACAGTAAGGAGGGGCTCTGCGCGTAAAAGCCACGATATTCCGGTCAATCACCCCAACGTGATATCGACCATCAGATCGTGACTCACCTGCTCAAGGTCTGTTTGCAAGTCTGCCAGTTCCACCTCGGAGGGAACCTGCAGCACCGCCCGGGCGCGGAAGAGGCTGTCCCCGGACATCGGGGCGCTATCGGTCGTCGTTTCGATTTCCTGCACATTGACACCACGCGCGGCGATGACGCGTGAGATCTGTCGCACAATGCCAGGACGATCATGCCCGACGAGTTCCAAGGTGACTTGCTGCAGTTGAGGCTCAGCTCCGACCGAAGTTTGACTGCTGATCGATATCTGAAGACCGCGTTCGTTCAAATGACTCAACGCCAAGACCAAATCGGCTCGATGCGTCGATGGAACTTCGACGTGAAGGATACCAGCAAATTGCCCTGACAAACGCGCCATACGGCTCTCCATCCAGTTCCCGTGATGATCCGCCACCAGGGTGGCCAACCACTCCACCAAGCCAGGCTTGTCTTCTCCTATCACTGTCAGGACGATCGATTCAGTATTCATGGGCGTGTATTAAAAAAGGCCTCGCCGCGTGAACGACGAGGCCTCGAGTTGGTCTCCTGAGAAGACGCCGTGTGAGTCGTTAAATAAAGTCGTTCATGAGATTCTCTAACATCTCCTGGCGACCGCTTGGCGTGATGCCAGGCTCGCCCTTCTCAAGAACGTAAGCCTCAAGGTCTTTGAAGCCGACCTCGCCATTCTCGATCTTCTTGCCCATGCCGCTGTCGTAGCTGGAATAACGTTCGCTGACGAACGTGTCCAAACGCCCATCTTCGATGATGGCGTGGGCGATCTTCAGGCCGCGTGCGAAAGCATCCATGCCTCCGATATGCGCGTGAAAGAGATCCACTGGCTCGAAGCTCTCGCGACGCACCTTAGAGTCAAAGTTCAATCCACCGGTGGTGAAACCGCCAGAACGCAGTAGCGAAAGCATGATCTGCGAGGTCATGTAGATGTTTGTCGGGAACTGATCGGTGTCCCAACCTAACAGTTCATCGCCGGTGTTCGCATCAATGGAACCAAGAGCGCCGGCCGCTGCCGCTACTTCCAACTCATGCTGCACACTGTGTCCTGCGAGCGTGGCGTGATTCGTCTCAATGTTAAGCTTGAGATGACCCATGAGATCATACTCGCGAAGGAAATTCAAACAGGCCGCCGCATCGGAATCGTACTGATGTTTCGTCGGCTCTTTCGGCTTCGGCTCGATGTAGAATTGGCCTTTGAAACCAATCTCCTTGGCGTAGTCGACCGCCATGTGGAGGAACTTGGCCAAGTGATTCAGTTCACGGCCGATGTTCGTGTTGAGCAAAGTTTGATAACCCTCACGGCCTCCCCAGAACGTGTAGCCCTCGCCGCCGAGACGTTGCGTCACTTCCAGTGCCTTCTTCACTTGAGCTGCCGCATAGGCAAAGGAATCCGCATAAGGACTCGTGGCCGCGCCTTGATTGTAGCGTGGGTGAACGAAGAGACACGCCGTGCCCCAGAGCAATTTGATGCCCGTGCGCTTCTGTTCTTCTAACAAGACATCCGCAACCGCATCGAGATTCGCGTTGGATTCCGCTAGAGTCGCACCCTCAGGAGCCACATCGCGATCATGGAAGCAGTAGAACTTGATGCCGGTCTTCTCCATGAACTCGAAGGCGACCTTGACGCGATGCTGCGCATTGGCCACATCATCCACTGGTCCTTCCCAGGGCCGAATCGCCGTCGGGACGCCGAACGGATCGGAGAGCCCATTGCGCATGGTGTGCCAGTAGGCCATGGAGAACCGCAGATGATCCTCCATCGTCTTGTCTCCAATCTTGGCCTGGGCATCGTAGTGCTTGAAGGCGAGGGGGTTCTTGGAATCGGGTCCCTCGTATTTGATGACGGGGATGTCAGGGAAGAATTCTGAAGACATCCCGCATCATTTCGCCCCGCGAGAGAAACTCAAGCGAGAACTTCTAAAGGCGGTTCAGATAGGCCTCCTAAGAGCTATTTAATGAACTGGATCGTCATAGGATACTTCCAAACCTCACCGTTATTCGCTTTCAGGCCACCAAGGATCGCGAACACGATGCTGACAATCGCAAGCGCGATGCCCATGAAGGCCCCGATCACCACGATCACCAGCACGAAGCAAATCACCGCGTAAATCAGGCATGAGATCAGCCAATTGGTGACGTTCTTCCCATGCTGATCAATGATGGGTGATTCATCTTTCTTCATCTGCCAGAGCACGATTGGAGCCACCACGCCCGCCATGGGCACGATGAAATTAGCAAGCTGACTCAGGTGAATGATCATCGCCCACTGCTTCACATCCACCGGCTTTGAGACCGCCGCGGATGAATCGACCAATGGTGGCGGTGTCGCCGCCTGCGGCTCGATGAGCTTTGCCTTCGCTTGCGCAAACTCTTCGTCTGACATCAATCCGTCTGCTTTCAGTTTGCCTAGTTTCTCGATCTCATCTGAAATATTCACAGCATGAGGATGCCACGGTGGATCTTTGGATGCAATGCCAAACGCCGGGCTGAAACGGACTCTCCACTTGAAAGAAGGCATTTCTATCGGTAGATCGGCCATCATGGATAAGAAGATTCTTGCACAAGCCGCCGCCCAGGCCCGGGGCCTAGCCATTGACGCCGTGCATGCGTGCAGCTCAGGCCATTTGGGATTGCCCCTTGGCGCGGCTGAAGTCGGGGCAGTGCTTTTCGGACAAGGATTGCGCTATGATCCGCAGGCTCCCAAGTGGCTGAATCGTGACCGATTCATTCTCTCAGCAGGCCACGGCAGCATGTTTCTCTACGGATGGCTGCACCTTTCCGGCTACGATCTCTCGCTGGATGAGGTGAAGAATTTCCGCCAATTGCATAGCAAGACGCCCGGTCATCCTGAGTTCGGTGAGACGCCAGGTGTCGAGGCGACTTCAGGGCCACTCGGACAAGGCGTCGGAAATGGGGTGGGTTATGCAGTTTCTGCGAAGATGGCGGCGGCCAAGTTCAACACAGCCGACCACACCATCTTCGATCAACACATCGTGGTGCTAGCTGGTGATGGCTGTTTGCAAGAAGGCGTTTCCCAAGAAGCCTGCGCGCTCGCTGGGCATCTCGGGCTCGACAACTACATCCTCATTTATGATTCAAATGATGTGACTCTCGATGCGATGGCCGACGTCACGCAAAGCGAAGACACGGCAAAGCGTTATGAAGCTTACGGCTTCGATGTCGTCACGGTCGATGGCCACGATTTGGACGTCGTCTCTAAAGCCTTTGCGGATGCGAAAAGCAACGACAACGGCAAGCCCAAGCTCATCATCGCCAAGACCGAGATCGGTCGCGGCATCCCCGAAGTGGCAGGCACAGCCAAGGGTCATGGTGAAGGCGGCGCGAACTTTGCCGAGTCCGCTCGCAAAGGGTTAGGATTGCCAGAAGAAACGTTCCATGTCTCCGATGACGTGCGCGCTTACTTCGCTGAGCACGGCAAAGCCCTTGCCGCCGATCACGCCGCGTGGCAAACGACATTCGATGCATGGAAAGCGGCCAATGGCTGCTTAGCTCAGCAGTTAGCCGACGGTGTCGATCAAGCGGTTCCGGGTGATTTGTTAGACCGCATCCCGGAATTCGCAGCCGATGCCAAGCTCGCCACGCGCGCTGCGGGAGGCGAAATTCTCCAGCCGATCGCAGACGCCATGCCGCTCTTCGTCGGTGGCAGCGCCGATCTGTATGGTTCGACCAAGAACTATCTCAAAGGCGCAGGTGATTTCTCTCGCGACAATGGCTCGGGCCGGAACATCTGGTTCGGTATCCGCGAGCACGCCATGGGCGCTTTGCTCAATGGCATGGCCTATGATGGCATCTTCCGCGCCTCCGGGGCGACGTTCGCCGTGTTCGCCGATTACTTGCGGCCTTCGATCCGTCTCGCTGCCTTGGCGAGATTGCCAGTGCTTTATGTCTTCACGCATGACTCCATCGGTGTCGGTGAAGATGGCCCGACTCACCAGCCGGTCGAGACCTGTTCTGGCTTGCGAGTGATTCCTGGTTTGGATGTGATTCGTCCCGCCGATCCAGAGGAAACAGCCGGCGCATTTGTCGCAGGGTTAGAGCGCACGTGTGGTCCGACCATGCTGCTTCTCACCCGCCAGAGTGTTCCCATGTTGAACGCCGCGTCTGCCAAAGACCGCCGCGAAGGCGTCTTCAAAGGCGGTTATGTGCTTGTGAAAGAGTCAGGGCCTCTTGAGACCATTCTCATCGCCAGCGGCAGTGAGGTTCAACACGCCGTCGCCGCCGCCGAGCAACTCGGCGCCGGAACCCGCGTCGTCTCCATGCCATGCATGGAGCGTTTCGATCGCCAGTCTGACGACTATCGTGCGGAGGTCCTGCCCCCCTCCTGCACACGCCGCGTCGCCATGGAAGCAGGCGTCAGTGGACTGTGGTGGAAATACGTTGGCCTGGGTGGTGATGTTGTTGGCATTGATCGCTTCGGCATCAGCGCCCCTGGCAACACCGCCATGAAAGAACTCAAGATGACGCCCGGCGACTTAGTCGCCGCCGCGAAAGCGTTAGCCTAGTTTGCGCTCCATCCATTGACTTACTCTCCATCCAAGCCTAACTAGGCCAGTGACCACTGGCTTGGACATGACACGCGTGCGTGCGGACTTCCCGATCCTCAGTCGAGAGGTGCACGGAAAGCCGCTCGTCTATCTCGACAATGCCGCCACGGCTCAAAAGCCGAACGTGGTCATTGACGCGGTTGCCGATTTCTATCGTCAGGACAATGCCAACATCCATCGAGGCGTGCATTTCCTCAGCATGCAGGCCACCGCGCGCTACGACAAAGCCCGCGAGCGCATCGCGCAGGCCTTGGGAGCCCCCGAGCCACGGGAAGTTCTCTTTGTCCGAGGCGCCACCGAAGCGACCAACCTCGTCGCCCAGTGCTTCCTCCGCCCCCGCTTGAAGCCAGGCGATGAAATCCTCGTCACCGAGATGGAGCACCATGGAAACATCATCCCATGGCAACTCATCGCTGCGGAAACGGGCGCCACCGTGCGAGCGATTCCGATCACGGACGCAGGAGAACTGGATCTCAATGTGGTCGAAGCGGCCCTCACAGAACGCACACGCATGCTTTCCTTCACGCATGTTTCAAATGTGTTAGGCACGATCAACCCTGCCAAAGAAATCGTCGCCTTGGCCAAGGCGCGCGGGATTCCCGTCTTCGTCGATGGCGCCCAAGCGATCCCTCACGGCCCCGTCAATGTTCAGGACTTGGACTGCGATTTCTACACCTTCTCTGGGCATAAAGTCTACGGCCCCGATGGGATTGGCATTCTCTATGGCCGGGCCGAGCTTCTCAATGCCATGCCGCCTTACCAAGGTGGCGGCGACATGATCGAACGCGTCCGATTCGAAGGCTCCACCTACCGCGAGATCCCCGAACGTTTCGAAGCCGGCACGCCTAACATCAGTTCAGCCATCGCGCTCGCTGTCGCCTTCGATTATCTCGAGAACCTAGGTTGGGACAAGATCCACGCGCAAGAACAGACCTTGTTAGAACACGCCCTGAATAGCCTTCGAGAAGAAGTGCCCGAGATCACCCTTTACGGTCCTGAAAAGAACCGTGCCTCCGTCGTCTCCTTCGCCCTGAAAGGCGTGCACCCGCACGATGTCGGGACTTTCCTTGATGGCGATGGCATTGCCATCCGCGTCGGCCATCACTGCGCGCAACCCCTGATGGATCGGTTAGGCGTCTCCGCCACTACCAGAGCCTCATTCGCTTTCTACAACACCACCGAAGAAGTCGACAAACTCGTCGCCGCCTTGTGCAAGGTGCAGAAGTTCTTCGGTTAGACCATGAAACAGATTCCGAATCCGTAGCAGAAGTGGTCACACTTCTTTCGCAGAAACTAAACCTACCAGAATGAAGCGAATCGCCATCACCGGAGTCACCGGCCGACTCGGAGGAGCCCTCGCCCGCCACCATCGTGCGCTGGGTCATGAAGTCATCGCACTGGATCGCAAGGCTTTGGATCTCGCTCAATCTGATCGTCTCATGGATCAGTTAGGCGCGCTTGACTTTGATGCCCTGATCAATCCCGCAGGGATCACGGGTCTCGAAGCCTGTGAGGACGAGCCCGAGTTGGCACGGCGCGTCAATGCAGGTGCGCCCGCTCTCATGGCCGTGATCTGCCGCGAACGTTCGATCCCTTTCCTTCACGTCAGCACGGATTATGTCTTCGACGGCATCGTTCCAGGCGAACGACGGGAGACGGACCCGGCCGAGCCAATCAGTCATTACGGCGTGACAAAGCTCGCGGGCGAACAAGCCGTCCTTGCGGCCAATCCTGAGGCCTGGGTCGCCCGCGTCTCTTGGCTCTTCGGACCTGACCGCCCCGGCTTTGTCGACATGATCCTGGACCGCGCCAACGCAGGCGAGCCTATCGCGGCCATCGCCGACAAAGATTCCTGCCCTACCTATGTGGACGATGCCGCTGAGGCTTTCGATCACCTTCTAGCACATACCGACGACCCAGGCGGCGTCATTCATGTCTGCAATCAAGGACCAACCACCTGGTATGACTACGCCCAAGAAATTCTACGTCTGCGAGGTGGCGAGATTCCCAAAGTCCAACGTCAGGCCCTAGCAGAAATGAAAGCCTTCCGCGCCCCCCGTCCCAAGCACACCGCCATGAACGCCGACCATCTGCAAGAACTCACCGGTCACCAAATGCGTCCCTGGCAAGACGCCCTGTCCGACTACATGGCAAGCGTTTCGTCGTAGGCCAGAGCGTCCTCCCGCGGCTTTATTTACCCAGTAAGTTTGAGAAGATCGAAGACGATTCTAGCAAAGTTCTTGGCTTTGTCGGGGTCTGAGAGCAGTTGCAGCATTTGGTTCTGATGCGCATCGCTGCTGTCCATGATGGCGTCGTCGATGGCTTTGGGGAAATCTCCTAACATCGCTTGCTCTTCGTTGTTGTTGGCAATCTGCTTCATCACCCTACCATTCTCCTTCATCTTGTCGCGGACGGTGTAGGCGTAGTTGATGAGATCTTTCTCCGAAAGCTCATCGGTGATGAAGATCTCATTGAGTCGATTGATGATGAGCGAGAGCGGTTCTTCTTTGGGATCTTTGGCTTTGGCTGATCCCGCGCCCTCGCCTCCCTTGATGCCGTATTCACCAGCCTCCTCGTTGAGGCGAAGATCCTGTTGGCGAATCTTCGAAAGGCGGTAGTGGCTCATTTCCACGTTGCTGAGATCGATCAGCTCTTCGTCATCGAAGGTCTCGCGCAAGAGTGGGCGCAGGTTGCGCGCGTAGAGGCTGAGTTGCTCTAGATCCGTAACGTCGTAGTCCACGATCTGCGACATGAACTCATAGAAGCGCACATACGTGCCGAGATCCTTCTTGAAGATGTCGAGTGTGTCCTTGGCTTGCTTGGCTTCTTTGAAACGTTTCTCGGTGTTGGCGATGAGGACGGCGTCCTTGGTCTTCTTGGTGCGTTCGAATTCATCTTTGCTCAGCTTGTAGAGACTGAGGGCTTCGATGTAGCGAAGAGTTCCAGCGTCTTGGGTTTCGGCGTGGCGGTGAAGGCGAAGTAACTCAGGTTGTTTGAGACGCGTCGCGAAGCGACCATGGCCTCGAGAATCTCGTCAGAGCTGAGTTCTTTGTCATCGTCCGTGGCCTCGACCTCGACCATCAGCACTTCCTTGAGCTGGCGGGCCGTCGATCCGGTCTGCGAGGAATGTGCCTCGTCGGCGATGATCGCGTAATTGCGATCTTTCAGACTCACACTGTTCTCGATCGCCTTGAGGACGAAGGGAAAGGTCTGGATGGTGACGATGATGATCGGTTGCGACTCTTCTAGCGCTTTGGCCAGCTTCTCGGACTTGGAGCCTTCGCCTTCCTCGCGATTGATGCGGCCGACGATACCGTCCACGTGCTCGAACTGATAGATCGTGTCTTGCAGCTGATCGTCGAGCACCGTGCGGTCGGTCACTACGATGACCGAGTGGAACTGCTTCTCGCCTTGAGCATCGTAGAGCGAGGAGATCTGGTGGGCGGTCCAAGCGATGGAGTTCGACTTGCCCGAGCCAGCGCTGTGTTGCACCAGATACTTCGAGCCTGGGCCTTCCCTGCGAGCGCCGTCGATCAACTGATTGACCACGTCCCACTGGTGGTAGCGGGGAAAGATCATCGTCTCCTTCTTGTACTTTCGCCCTTCCCAATCTTCCTTCTCCTCAATCTGAAGGTGCACGAAGCAGGCGAGAATCTTGAGCAGATTGTCAGGCAAGAGCACTTCATTCCAAAGGTAATCGGTGGCGTAGCGGCTGATGTCTTTGGGGACGTCATTGCCCGCGCCGCCGTCCTTGGTGCCTTTGTTAAACGGGAGGAAGTAAGTGTCATCACCCGCAAGTCGGGTGGCCATGTAGACCTCGTACTGGCTGACGGCAAAGTGGACCAGCGCCCCGCGCTTGAAGCTGAGCAGCGGCTCGGCTTTCTTGGTTGTGGGATCGATGGGCAAACGGGTTTTCTTATACTGCCTGATCGCATTCTGCACCGCCTGCTTGAACTCCGACTTCAGCTCGAGCGTGACCACGGGCAAGCCATTGACAAACAAGACCAGATCGATCCGCCAGCGTTTCGATTTCGCGCCCTCGGCTTCCAATTCGGCTGCCGTCGCCCAGGGACTGTAGACCAACTCTGGCACAACTCGCAGACGGTTCATCTTGTAGCGTGCCAAGGTGTCAGGATTCAGATCATGTTCAGGCTTGAACTGACAAAGACGAAAGCGCGTGCCTCGGTCTTTGATCTCATGGCGCAAGACTCCCAAGGTGCCGAAGGTGCGCAGCGTGCTGTGGGCGGCATTGGCATCCGCCTTGTTGAGTTGTGTCGCGACGCGTTCCAGGAACTTCGGCCCGGCATTGCTCGGGTAGAGAGCACGAAACTTGTCCCACTGCTCTGGCTGCGTGTCTTGGACGAAGCCCAACACGTCTTCCTCGTAGAGTGCCAGTTCACGGTTGTAGCCCGCAGGCGTGCCCAACAGCCAGCCGCTGGCGAGCAACTGCACGATCATGTCGTTTTGAAACGTGAGTTCGTTGGCTTTGTCGCTCATGATAGAATTTCCCAATGTCCGCCTCGGTCCGGTCCTACCCGACGGATGCAGCCCTGTTCCTTGAGTCGCGCCAGGTGGTATTTCACTCCATCTTCGCTGATATTGCCGAGGATTTCAGCGATTTCACGGCGCCCAGCGGAAGGATGATCACGTAGCACTTCGAGAATTCTCTGGGTAGTCTTCTGGGTAGTCTTCTGGGTAGTCGGATCGATTTTCCCCGACGTTTCCCCGACGTTTTCCCCGACAGCCGCCAGGTAATCCGAGGAATAGGGAAACTCTAGCCAGAGGTCGGCTCCTTGGTAGCCGAGTTCTGGTTCTGGGGCTCCGCTGGCGCGGCAGGCTTCGAAGATGTGGCTGATGCCACGGCCCCAGGCTTCGATTTCGCCGGCACGGAAGAAGACGTTGGCGATGGCGGGATTGAATGGGTGGGAGGCGTGTTCGCTTAGGAGATCCTCCACGGTCCAACCTTCAGGGAGCACGGCCGGGTTCCAGATCTTTAGGCGGTCCTCATAGACGCGAATCTGCACGGGCGCGCCGACGGCGTAGTCGCGATGCACGAGGGCGTTGACCAGGGCTTCGCGCAAGGCCTCGCGGGGCACCGGGTAGCGTTCGATGCGTTGGAGGCCTTCGTAACGAATGGCTGCTTTTAGGTACTTCGTGAGGATGAGATCGAGGGTGCGATTCACTTGGGTGAAGAGATCCCCACGCACCTCGTCGTGATAGACCAAGTCAGACTCTGAGCGGAAATAGCCCACCTTCACAAAGCAACCATTCACGTAGGTTTCCGGGTCTTCGTGGAAGAGCAGCACGGCGGCACGCTTGAGATACGTGCCTTCTGTGAGCTTCAGTTTCTCAATCAGGCCCGCATCGGTTTCGTTGAGCACCGCTGGATCAACCCGGCCACTCGTGCTGGCGAATTTGCGAAACTGAGCAATCGCCGCTGCGGAGAGATCATCGACGGACACTTTCGGCACAGGCACGCCATCCCAGGTGCGGCCCTGTTTACGGAGGAGAAACCGATCCAAACTCGCCCCCTTCAATTCCTGCAGGGTGCTGCCGCTGCGCATGTAGTAGTGCCCTCGATAGCTGATCGGTGAGGGGTAGGCGTCGACGGAGATTTCGAGAAAATCGTTGCCGTCCGCCTCGCGCAAATTCACCTCTACCAGAATCCCCAGCAGGTCGCGGATCTTATTCGGCAAATCCTCCAGCAACTTTTTAAGGCCTAACAGCCCAACGACAACGCCGCAATCGTTCTTGCCGATCTCCAAGGTCCCGCCCTCCGCATTCGCAAAACCACACACCCAACGCAAGTAGTCATCCTTTTAGACTTCCTTCCATTCGGTGTGTTGTGATTCGTGGGCTTTGGACATGGTAGGAATGCTATCAGGAATGTTGTCTCACGCAGAGGCGCAAAGGAAAGGCCTCAGCTGTCACTTAGGAGTGCCTTCTGGAGAGGATAGCCGAGATGCAGGACGGATGTTAGACTTACGATTTGGCACCATCGCCACTCGCTTGTTTTCCCTTCTGTGGGGGAGCGGGTAGCACTTGCCCTTGGGATTCGGCCTCGCGTTCCCTGGCAGAGGCAATGATGCGGTCGATGTCGAAATCATGTTCCGCCGCATTCTCTTCTTTCCATGCGCGAACCTTCTCTATGATCGTTAATTCGTTTTCAGCTATCATCACCAATGAGGTCTTCGGGGGTACAAATCACGCTGGGCGTGTATCCAGACTCTGACACCACTTCACTCACACGCCACCAAATCTTTGGATTCGCGAGGCGCTTGCAGTTTTCCAAATCAGAAGATAATCAATTTCGTGGACAGAGCAACTGCGATGTGAATGGCGTCATCGGACGCCTTTGTGGGAATAATCTCCCTAGCAAGAAGTTATTTTTCAATTTCCGCCACCGAGTCGGTCAACTGAAGTCTGGGAATGTCGCTCAGAAGGGCTAGTAGAGCGTCAGACCTAGAAAGATCGATAAAAGTTCCGGTTCGGGTCGAATTATCAGGAGTATGAACTTGTTCTGTGAGTCAGCAGCCACTTTGAGAAGCAAACAAACTAGCAGGGCCAAGTGCCTTTGCGCGAGCTGAACGGCTAAGCCAGCACGCTCTGGATCACGTGGCCGTGCACGTCTGTCAGTCTTCGATCGATGCCATTCTGATAGAAGGTCACCGCTTCGTGATCGAGGCCTAGCAGGTGCAGGACGGTGGCGTAGAAATCCCACACGGTTGCTTTGTCCACGACAGAGCGTCTTCCGAATTCATCGGTCGCTCCATGACTCACGCCTCCCTTCACGCCGGCACCCATGAGCCAGGTGGTGAAGGCATCGGGATTGTGGTCGCGTCCCGCGGTTCCGGCTTGATGGGTGGGCATGCGCCCAAATTCGGTGGTCCACATGACCAGCGTGTCTTCTAAAAGACCCCGTTGTTTCAAATCGCGAATGAGCGTGGCGGTGGGTTGATCGAGGATGGGGCCGTGCCGTTCGTAGTCGGACTTCAGCGTCTTATGGGCGTCCCAGTTCATCAGACCATCCACGCCGGAGGCGCGTGAACCACAGTAGAGCGATACATAGCGCACCCCGTTCTCGAGGAATCGACGCGTCAACAAACAGTTCCGCGCGTAGGCGGCTTTAAGAGCGTTAGAATCATCCGTGCCGTAGGCTTGGTGGGTGCTGGTCGATTCGCGACTGAGGTCACTCACTTCAGGGGCGGCGAGCTGCATGCGCGCGGCGAGTTCGTAAGCGGCCATGCGAGCGGTCAAGGCGGAGTCTCCGGGGTGGGCGTGCAAATGTTGCTCATTGAGCAACCGCAAGAAACCTCGAGTTGCGCGTTCGTTGTCGTGCGAGATTCCGGCTGGGAGTTTCAAGTTGCGGATGGGATTGGCCGCATTGATCGAGATGCCTTGGTGCTGTGCCGGAAGGAATCCGGAATTCCAGTTGGCCTTTCCGTTAGGTGGTTCGCCGCGCACGTCGGGGATGGCGACGTAGGTCGGAAGATTGTCATTCTCACTGCCTAACGCATGACTCATCCAGGATCCTGCGGAGGGAAATCCTTCCTGCACAAAGCCGGTGTTCATGAAGAGGCACCCGGGTCCATGCGTGTTCGACTTCGAGTGCATGGAATGGATGAAGGCCATGTCATCCGCAAACTCACCCAGTTGAGGCAACAGACATGAGAGGTGCTTCCCACTTTGTCCATAGCGCCGGAAATCCCACGGGCTGCGCATGAGATTGCCGTTCTTCCCCTGAAAAGAAACCATGTCCTCCTCACCCGGCAACGGTTGCCCATGACGCTTGATCAGCTCGGGCTTGTAATCCCATAGATCAATGTGAGAAGCTGCGCCAGGACAGAAGATCTGCAAGACGCGCTTGGCCTTGGCCGTGTGACGTCTCTCAGGCAAGGATGAATCCGAGCGCGCGATGAGATCGGCCAGTCCGATGCCGAACAAGCCTGTGCTCATGCGACCAAGAAAGGCACGTCGTCTGAGAGAATCGGTTAGGAAATAATGGCTCATGGGTCAGTCCAGATAGATCAGCTCGTTGGCATTGAGAAGGGCGCGACAGAATGCAGGCAAGCCTTGCTGAGAAATGATTTGAACACTGGCCTTCATTTCACGATCACTGGGCGCCCGTTGAAATGCTAGTGAAAAGGCCCGGCGTGCCGAGTCCGCAGGATCGTCCGCCTTCAAGCGTTCTCCTAAGAGTGCGGCCTGATCCAACAGGAACCCGTGATTCATGAACGTCAGCGCTTGTAGAGGCGTGGTGGTGGTGACCCGGCGTGGCGCGACCAGGGCGCAATCCGGTGTGTCGAAATCAGTTAGGAAATCTACGGGCGCAGCGCGAACGTTTTGATGATAGACCGCGCGGCGATAGGTTTCCGGTCCATGCTGATCGAGCGGCACGTAGGTGGCGACATTGTCTCGCAGATACTGATAGAGTCGAAACCCGGGCCCACCCATGCGTTCATCCAACTGACCTGAAACCGTAAGCAACGTGTCCCTGATTTCTTCTCCACGAAGTCGGCGCGGTGGAAAGCGCCAGAGCGAACGGGCTTGCGCGTCTTGAGAAAAGGCCTCTTCTCGATGCTTGCTGGACTGCCGATAGACGGCGGAAGTGACCATGAGACGGTGCAACGGCTTCATTTGCCATTGATAGTCTCGCAAGCGAGTCGCCAACCAATCGAGCAACTCCGGATGGGTGGGGCGCCCGCCCATGAACCCGAAATCACTCGGCGTGTCCACAATGCCGGTGCCGAAATGATAGTGCCAGAGACGATTGACTAAGACGCGGGGGGTGAGCGGATTGTCCTCTTGCACCATCCACGCCGCCAGGGCCAGGCGGCGCTCCGATTCGGGAGCGGCCATTGGCATTTCATAGCCCTTCGCTACCGGCGCGAGCATGGACAGACTTGCTGGCGCAATGTCAGGCCCGATCCGGCCAGGATCACCGCCGCGCATGAGGTAGGTGGGTTTCCCTGGTTGCGAGAAGTTTCCTGCCCATGCCGTGGGCAATGGCGGGATGGCTTGGAGTTGTGCGTTCACTTGCGCGATCTTCTGATCCAGTCGTTGCCGTGTCAGCTTTTCTTCTTTGGTTGTCCCCAAACGGATCTTTCGGCTTCGCGCGTGGCCGTCGCTCAGCGGCGGGCGATCATTGGGTCGAGCCACGGTGGTCCATTTCTTGCCGTCCATCGATATGTCGATCTGATAGTCTCCAATGAATCGGCGCTCGCCATGATCAGGCGCCAAGTCCTTCGGTCGATCGCTGGAAAAGACAATGTGATCCACGCGCTCTGGCTTCTTGAGCTTCAGTGTGAGGATGCCTTTGCCGTCTGGGATCCAATGCCTGCCGAAGTCGCCATCGTTGACCCATTGTGGTCCGTAGGCACCAGGGTTGTCTGCGGCGATCTTGGAAGTCGCGTGGGCCGTCGCTGTGAGAGCGATGTTCATTCGCTTGGGGCCGATCGACCAAACTTCGAATTCATCGATCTTACACCCGCCAGGAGAGTTCGCATTCTGCTCCGAAGAGAAAAGTGTCAGTCTCACTTCTTGAGCCATGATCGGCTCGAACCGGTTCTCGGTGAGATAATGGTGGGGTTTCGGAAGAGGATAGCTGTCAGGCAATTGCGTGCGTTGGACGATCCTCTTCGTGATGCGTTGACGCTCCTCTTGTAGAGGCTCAAGCATTGCGAGGATAGGGCGGCGTGCTTCCTCATGGGCTTTCTGTTCTTCCTCCGTCGCGATTGGCCGTTCGCCGTGATGCACGCCATCGAAGGCGGATTGCATGCGGTAGTAGTCCGCCTGAAGAATGGGATCAAACTTGTGATCATGACAGCGTGCGCAGTTGATCGTCATGCCAAGAAAGGCTGAGCCCGTCGCCCCGACAATGTCATCCAAGGTGTTCGCGCGGATCTGCGCTTGCGCTGCGGGGTCTTGATTCCCCACCAGATCATCAGGACCTGCCACGAGAAATCCGGTGCCCACTTCAACCTCTGGCTGACCTTTTCCAATCACATCACCTGCAAGGTGTTCGCGCACGAGACGATCAAACGGTTTGTCCTCGTTGAAAGACTGAATCACATAGTCACGAAAGGGCCAGGCATTGTCGATGATCGGGTTGACCTCCAACCCCCGACTTTCCCCAAAGCGAATGACATCCAGCCAATGGCGACCCCATTGCTCTCCAAAGCGAGGTGAGGCTAACAAACGATCTACCAATCTCTCATAAGCATTCGGAGATTGGTCCGATTCAAAGGCAGCGACTTGCTCAGCGGTGGGAGGCAAGCCTAACAAGTCGTAGGACAAACGTCGAATCAGCGTCCGTCGATCCGCTAGCTCATTGGGGGCGAGCTGTTTCTCTGTGAGTTGGGGCAGAATGAAGCCGTCAACCGGCGTGCGTGGCCAATCTCCGTGCGGCTCAGCCAGGGGAACGGTCGCCTTCGCGAGCGGTTGAAACGCCCACCAAGACAGGTCCGCTGAAGAAGGCTCTCGCAGCTCCGTCCCTTGCGGCCACTCTGCCCCGGCATCGACCCATTCCTTGAGAAGGGCGATCTCATCGGCACTCAAAGCCTCTCCTTTCTGCGGCATCTCGCCTTCGATGACCTTGGTGATCAGTAAACTTTTCGTCGAAGAGCCAGGAATGATCGCCCCTCCAGATTCCCCACCGGCAAGAATCTCTTCATGAGTCGCTAGGGAGAGCCCGCCTTTGCGAATGCCATCGCTATGGCAGGAAAGACATCGTTGTTCTAGCAAACTGGCGATCGGCGCAAAGCCATCGGCAAATACCTGACTGATGGCCAGTGAAAGAAGAAAGTTCAGAATCAGGAACCGCACGCGGCAATCTATCAAGAGACTGGGGCCTTTGACTAGGAATAATGCCTTTCCGCTCACTGCTGCGGGATCTCCCGAGATCTCGTTGTCGGACAACGTGACGGAGACTCCCTACACCCTGGGAATCCTGAACGTCCATGCGCACCACGTGGCCATGGTCTTTTCTCCGGAGGCGGTGCTTTGGTCACCGGACATTCAACTTCATTAACAACATCACATACATTATGAATCTTTCTCTCAAATCTCTTCTATCGATCAGCCTCACCCTTCTTATGCTTGCAGGCGCATCATCGGCTCAAACGGTGAAGATTGGTGTCGTGGACATGAAGCGTATCTTTGCGGAGTACGCCCGTACCAAAGAAGCAGAGAGCGAGATCAATGACCGCAAGGCGCAGGCCAAGAGGGAATTAGACGAACGCACGGCAACGTATAAGGAACTGCTAGAAAAATTTCAGGCCTTGCAAGCTCAGGTCCAGGCTTTGCAAGCTCAGCTCCAAGACGAAGCTCTCAGCCCACAACTCCGGGAACAGAAGCGTGATGAAGGGCGTGACATTGGTCAGCAAGCGAAGAGTTTGGAACGCCAGATCCAAGAGTTTCGCACACGTCGGGAACGTCAGTTGCAGGAGCAAGTGGTGCGCATGCGCAAGACGATCTTGGAAGAGATCCGCGAGTTGGTCGAAGAAATCTCCAAGACACAGAATTACGACATGGTCTTCGACAAGTCCGGCGTGCATCAATCGCCTCAACGCAGTGGGCAAAGGGATCGAGAAGAGCGGCAATGATTGAGCGGATGTTAGCTCACTTGACGACTTTGTATCCTTCGGTATTTGGCGTGAAGGTTCCGGCGGGTACGGCTTTGTTAGGCCAGATGCGAGTGAAGCGGTTGTAGATGGTGGACTTGTCTCGGAAGAACATCTGGAAGGCCATGAGCTGGTGGTCTTTCTCGTAGATGTAGAAGACGAGTTTGGTTAGTGCTAGGGAAGCTTTGCTGTCACGGATCTTGGTTTCGACGCTGTAGTAGTTCTCGTCTTTGGTGATCTTGGTGATCTGAAATCCTTTCTGGAAGTCTGCCAGGGTGCGAGGGAAGCCTGCTTCGATGAATGCGATGCCTCCGAGCCGTTGGTCTTCTTTCAAGGCGTCGATGACATGGCGTTTCATCATCTTCTTCTTGGGTTCCATGATGAGCACTTCTTTCTCATTCTTCACGGCAAGGTAGTCCTGACCGATTTCCCAACGGACGTGGCCGGGCGCTTGATACCAGAAGGAGCCTTCCTTTTTGAAAGTCCGTCGGATGGTACTCATCTTGCGCTCTTGGACAAAGGTCCCGTGGAGGCTCTTCATCTTGGATTGCGCATCGATCCATTTCCGCACCGGCGTCAGATCGATATCTCGCCCGTGGACGGTTGATAAGCTGCTGAGGAGGAAGGCGGTGAGAACGAGGGGAAGAGCGAGAGGGGAACGCATTTCAGAATTTATCGATGTCAGCAGCCTCCGCAAGGTGAGTAAGAGAGGCCGTTGCGCGGCGGGTACGGATGCCATAAGGTCCCTCCGATGTCAAAGAAACGCATGCCCGGGCCAAACGAGGCTTCGTCGTGTCGTGCGTTGGTGCAAATGCCAGGATTGGCCAGGCTAGCCACGGCGGTCACGCGTTGGCCTCGTAAGTCCGTCACCACACTGGATCAGATCGCTGAGCCGGCTCAGGCTTTCTGGATCACGTGGTTGTTAGAAACCTTGGCTGAGCAACGGCCTGAGGGTGGCACCCTATGGGTTCTATGCCGGGACGTGACCCAACAAGACCGACTGGCCAATGAGCTGCCCATCTGGTCTGAGCATCCCATTCTCTATTTTCCGCAGCATGATGCGGTCCATTTCGAAGGCGCCTTACCAGATCCGGAGACGGCTTCGGAACGCTTGCAGACGTTGCACACGCTCGGTCGACCGGCAGACCAATGGCGCGCGGTGCTCTTGCATCATGAGAGCATGGAAGAAACCGTGCCTGCGCCGGGGTCGTTGGAACGTGAGGAAATGAAGATCGAGGTCGGCAGCGAATGGGACCTCCAGAAGATCGCCCTGGATCTGGAAGAAGCAGATTTCGATCGCGTGCCTCAGGTCTTCGAACGTGGACAGTATGCGCAACGCGGCGGGATTCTCGACATCTTCTCTTGGCAAGCGACGGATCCGGTGCGGATTGAGTTCTTTGATAGAGAGGTGGAATCGATCCGCGTGTTTGACATCGATGCGCAGACGTCCGTGCGTCAGTTAGAACGCACGTCGTTGTTGCTCAAGGATTCGGGAGAAGCTTTCGGCAAGCTGGCAGAGTACATTGAGAAAAAGGATCGCACCGTGGCCATGGAATGCGGTGAGGATGAGGTGGCCAATACGGACATCCGGTTCACCGAGTTTGCCACCAAGTCTACGAGTAGGGCCGCCGCCTGGACGAGTACCGATGGGCCGTTAGGCGATTTCCATGCGGGGGACTTTGTCTTGCAGGAGGCGCGTCGCCAGCAGTTCACGGAACAGCTTGATGCCTGGGCTACGAAGAAATGGAAGATCCGCATGTACTTCAATAACAGGGGTGAAGTGGATCGTTTTAAAGAACTCGTGCCTGGTCCGGCGTTGGAAAAGGCGGGGGTGGAATTCTGTGAGGGCCGACTGGCGAAAGGCTTCACCATTCCCGGCGCGAAGCTTGCTGTCCTGACAGATGCCGAGATCTTTGGTCGATATCAACATGGGCGAACGCAGCGTTTGTTCAAGCGGGTAAGTCGGCAGCGCAAGTTTAGCGGGTCTTCGGATTTCACTCAGTTTCAACCGGACGATTATGTCGTGCACGCCGAGTATGGGATCGGGCGCTACGAAGACATCGAGAAACGTGAGAGTCAGGGTGTCACGGAAGAGGTGCTGGTGATTGAGTATGCGGATGATTCGAGGCTTTATGTGCCGTTGGAACATGCGCACTTGGTCTCACGCTTTGTCGGCGTGGGTCGGAGCGCGCCGAAGCTGAGTAAGTTGGGCAGCGGTCGGTGGATGAAGGTGAAGAAGGCGACGGAACGCGCGATCATGGATTACGCGGGCGAACTTCTGAAGCTCCAAGCGTCCCGGCAGACTTACCAAGGTATCACTCATAGCGAAGACACCAAGTGGCAATGGGAGTTTGAAAACGCCTTCATATATAAGGAAACGCGCGATCAGTTGACGGCGATCCACGAGACGAAGACGAACATGGAAAGCAATCTTCCCATGGATCGACTCATTTGCGGTGATGTGGGTTTCGGAAAAACGGAGGTCGCCATTCGAGCGGCGTTCAAGGCCGTGATGAGTGGTTACCAAGTGGCGATGCTCGTGCCGACGACGATTCTGGCACAGCAACATTTCAAGAACTTCTGCGAACGGATGTCGGACTATCCGATCCGGATCGAGCATCTCAGCAGATTCCGCACGCCGGCCGAACAGAAGGCGGTGATCCGAGATCTGAATGCCGGGAGTGTGGACATTGTGATTGGAACGCATCGGCTGACCTCACAAGACATCACATTTAAGAAACTCGGTCTTGTGGTGATCGATGAAGAGCAGCGCTTCGGCGTCCGCCACAAGGAGAAGTTCAAGGAACGCTTTCATCTCGTTGATGTCCTGACATTGTCTGCGACGCCTATTCCTCGCACACTTTACATGTCTCTGATGGGCGTGCGGGACATGTCGACGATCGAGACCGCGCCACCGAATCGATTGCCGGTGCAGACCACGGTGTGCGCGTATGATGAGCGTTTGGTGCGTGATGCGGTGCAGCGTGAATTGAAGCGCGATGGGCAAGTCTATTACTTGCACAATCGCGTCGAGAGCATTGAGAACGTGGCCAGTAAGATCAAGAGCTTATGCCCCGGATCCAAGGTGGGGGTGGGGCATGGGCAGATGGATAAAGAACAGCTGGAGGCGATCATGCAAGCGTTCGTCAATGGCCACATCGATGTCCTCGTATGCACCACCATCATCGAGAGTGGGATCGATATTCCGAACGCGAATACGATCATCATCGATCGGGCGGATCGCTTCGGCCTGGCGGATCTCTATCAATTGCGCGGCCGCGTGGGGCGTGCTCAGCGGAAAGCTTACGCGATCCTCCTGCTTCCGCCGCATATCTTAGGCACAGGTGACGCGGGCAAGCGAATGAAGGCCATTCGCGACTACTCCTCTTTAGGCGCTGGATTCAAGATCGCGATGCGAGATCTCGAGATTCGTGGCGCAGGCAATTTGTTAGGCACCCAGCAGAGTGGGCATATCATGACGGTGGGATTTGACCTTTACTGCCAACTGCTCAAGCAATCGATCGCAGCTCTGCAAGGACGCCACACAGTCACGCGGGTGGACGTGCCGACGCGCATCGATTTCCTAACCAATCAAGAGCACAAACGCGTCAAAGGAGAGGTGCCAGCGTACTTGCCGGCGGCCTACATCGAGGAGGCTTCTTTACGCATTCTCGCGTATCGGCAGCTGGCCGAACTGACGACCAAGAAAGAACTGACAAAGCTGCATCGCGATTGGCAGGATCGCTTTGGCAAACCACCGAAGCCAGTCGAGAACCTACTGACCTGCACTGAACTGAAGATCGCTGCCGCGCATGCTGGCGTGACGGTGGTCGAGATCAAGGATAGCAAACTGATGCTGACCCGGGGCGGCGATTACATCATGGTGGACGGCAAGTTTCCGAGGCTGACGGGAAAGACGAACCAGAAGCGTCTCACGTCGGCCGTGGAGATGATGCACGGCCTCACCAGCGGAGCCTAAAACCACTAAGGCATCTCCACGCGTAATCGAAAGCTGCACCGGTCGTTTGGCACATTCGTCAGGGTGAGCGTGACTCGGCGAATGTCCACGCCCGCGATCACCGCAGAAAGTCTTTCGTAAGACATCGTGTTGAAGGAGACGGGCCCCCAGTTCACCAGATCAGCGGACATTTCGCAGATGATCGACGCATCACTTGCCCGGAGATTCTCTTGATAGCTGAATGCTCCATCCGCAAGTGATAGTGTGATGGGGAGGTCGTCACTGGCTTGAGGGTCCGTTCCCAATGCATACTCCATGAGATTCGACAGTTCATCATCGTCCGGGTTTCCTATTGGCGTGGTATCAGCATCAGGATTGCTGGCGAAAGCAGCTTTGCTGCCAGGCTTGCATGGGCGATGCCTTGAGTGAGGTCACATCACCGATCTCTGCGAACACCCCTTTGGCTGGCATTGTAATAACTTCTGCTGGGTGTCCTCTGGAGGGCGACGGCCCGGACCATGTAAAGGGCGATGTTTTCCGTCACGGTCGGATCCGTGAAGCTCAAGACGGCGATAGGCTCACTGGTAAGCCTGACAAAGGCGCCATCCCAGTCATGCGCACGGTAAACATGGTAGCCTAGCAGGTCGGTCGCCGCAGAAGGTGCCCAGTTTAGTGCCGACCCCTGTTCCACCATTTGAACCTGAAGATCCTGTGCGGGAGCGAGAGGATGCAGGCGCAAAGTTGGATCTCCTAACAAAGATGCTTGAATGCCACACGACAGCAGCCCGGCATTGTAGAAGGAGCTACTTCCCTCGTTGTAAACAGATCGCATCACGTCACCCATCGTTTCTCCCAGACCCATGCGATAGACGTTCCAATGTGGCCGGGCGCTCCAGCATGAGGTGAGACCATAGTTGGGCACGGCGAGGAAACTGTGTAGGAAATTGTCAAAGTCACTAACGTAGCTTCCGAAGAAGAGTCCAAAGCCGACTTGGTTCGGCTTGCTTGCGAAATCCGAGGCGCTCGCGATCCCACTCATCGGAGTGTAGTTCGCATAGCCAGACCCATAGCCTAACAGGTAATCTTTCGTGCTTGTAGACGTTGCCCACTCGCCGTTTTCAACGTTTGATCGGCCGACAAGTGCGGGGAATCCGCGCCGTGCACCACAGGCCCCCCTCACTGAGTGTCGAAAGATTGTCATCAATCACCGCTCGAGAGGCGATCTGAAATTTGGTGTGACGAAAGGCATGATCTTTCTCCAGGTAGCGGCGGTGCAAGTCTTCTTCTGTGAGAGGAGCAAAGCTTGGAAGATCGGCAAGATCCACACGAACCACTGCGAGTTCCACGCCCGTGGTCACCTTCGACTGATCGAACTTACCATCTCCTGGCACATTGTCATTGGCCGAGCGCGTGGGAGCCGTGGTGTTGGCACTGGCAGTTTTCCAAAAAAGAACACGGGATTGATGTGAGGATGATCTGCATGATCATTGACGCTTTGCTGTTTGAGATCTGGCACCGCAATGCTAGGAGAAACATCTCGTCGATAGACCATCCACCCGTCGCCGCGCAGATCCTGGACTAAGCGCGTGAGCCAAAGCAGGCGCATGGGTCTCATCAAAGACCAGCATCACGCCGCCACGGTCTTCGAGGAGTGCTAGTTCAGACTCTCCCATGACATGACCATAGGCAGCCGATCCCCCCAATGATGGGTAACTGACCATCCAATACTCCTTGCGCTCTCCTATGATAACATCGGTGTCCAGGTAGCTGAATAAAGTCGTCCCAGTATCTGGATCCTGAACACCGCTTGAGGTTGGGATGATCAGGACCAGCTGGGCGCCCTGGCCGTTGACAGCTCCGGATACGCCGTGATTAATGGCTGCTGAAATGACGCCTGCGTTGGAAACAGCCCGATCCCTGACTTTGAGATTTGGTGTCGATGAGACCCAGTCTCTCGGGATCGGCCTCCATGTGCCTGTTCCTGTCCTCGCTGGGCCCGCATTTGAAAAGATCGTTCAGCTGCCAGCGACTGGTGTGGGTGAGACCAGCCGAGTGGGAGGATTCCAGATTCTTCGCCACTCAAGACACCTCGGTGGCATCGCCATGTGCCCAATCGAAGGAAATTTGGAAGCGACGAGTTTCGAGTGCTACCGGACGCTCTTCTCCTTGCTTGGATCTGACCATCACGCCTATCGCATTTGGCACTATGTGCCGGCGATCAATGAGCGATCAGGCGACTTGGAGAATTATCGGATCTTCAATGTCGGTCGTCGCCGCGCCTTTGATGATCATTTCGGATCCCATGCCGAAGCACAAATGCCTGCTGCCTCGGCGGTAGGTGTGCCTGGCTCACATTTCATCATGGCATTTGTGGCAGGCACCGAGCCCCCGCGATTCTTGGAGAATCCTCAACAGACTCCAGCCTATCACTACCCGCAAAGCTACGGTCCCAAGTCCCCAAGTTTCGCTCGGGCCTCTGTCGCCAAGGACAGGGTCTACATTTCTGGCACGGCAAGCATTCGCGGACATGAGACGATGCATGTCGGTGACATAGCCGGCCAGCTTGACGTGACCGTTGAGAATCTGGAGTTGCTCGCCAAGACTCTCGACTATGCTTCTTGGAATGACGTCGCCCAGCAACCTGGTTATGCGCTGAAAGTCTATTTGCGCCATGCGCAGGATCTAGAGCGGATCAAGGAGACGCTCGCGGAGATGCTAAAGGCATCTAGCGCCAACACGACCATCTTACTCGCCGATATTTGCCGAGCAGACTTGGACTTGGAGATCGAGGCCGTTTTCACAAGATGAGACAAAAGGCTTGGCGCGCACACTTCTGCTGTCTATGATTCTATCTCTCATGAAGAAAGATCTCATTCCTTTCCTTCTCCTCATCGCTAGCATGGCGGTGCTTCACAGTTGCGCAGGCACGGGTTCCGGCCCGAGCTGATGAGGGACGACCCCTCCCGGTAATCCGTTGGGTTACCAAGACAGTGATTCTTCTTACGAGTCTCCCGCCGATATGCGGCTTGTCGCGCTTCCAGCACGAGAGGAAGAAGACCCGCTCTAGAAATCGAGGTAGATCTCTGCTCTCCGATTCCGTCCCCGTCCGCTTGGATTGTCCGAGCCGTCGGGATTGATGTTCGGGCTCAAGGGCAGTCTTTCACCGAAGCCTTCGATATTCAGCTGGCTACCACGCACCCCTAGGGAGCGTAGGGCCTCGGCCACACGCCTGGCACGCTTTTGTGAGAGGGTGTCGTTGTAACGATCTTCACCCAAGGAATCTGCGTGTCCGCCTATCTGGATCTTCTTGTTCCCTCCGCTTTTCAGGATCGACGCGACGACCGATAGCTGTTTGAGCGAGCGCGAGGTTAGTTTCTCATCATCGTAACCAAAGTAGAGGACAATGGAATCGCCACCCGCAGGTGTGCTTAAGAGCGGAGGATTCAACGCGTCTTCGCCACCGGCCACTTCGGTGAACTCGCGCATCAAACGCGAAAGGTTGATCCGCTCAATCAACCAGTCATCACCCACTTTCTTCATCTCCAGTCCAAATTCAGAGTCCACCTGATACTCCTCGGAATGGACCTTTACGATGACCCACGCTCGATCCTCGGAAACGGTTGGCGTCCGCAAAGCGTTTTTATCAGCCAGGCGAAACTTGGCTTCGTTGAAGATGATCCCCAGAGCAGCCAATTTCTCATTCGGCACATTCTCTTCCGATGCAAACCCTCGCAAAGAACCGAAATCCTGAGCGATCAGCTTGTTAAGAAAAGCGTCTGCTTGCGCCATGACTGCAATCGGCTGCTCATTCCCCTGCTCATTCCCCTGCTCATTCCCCTGCTCATTCCCCTGCTCATTCCCCTGCTCATTCCCCTGCAAGAGTTCACTTGGGAGATGCACCTTAGCAATGACCCAACCATCATGCCTGGCATCGTCCTTGAAATCAACGGTCAGCGTGTGCTTCTGCTGCGTCGTGGGATTTAACAAATTAACGGCCCATCGATCTAACAAACCCACATGACCCAGATCCGTCACGGGTTGTTTCGGATCGATCGTCACCACGGCTTTCTCCAAAGCCGTGAAGAGCGCAACTTTCTCAGCCGGACCTAACTGATCTCCGAGCAAAGCGTTCACAGCCGCAATATCCCGCGTCATCAATCCACGCACCAGCGCCTTGATCGTCACTGTGGGCTCATCCCCATTGGGAACTGCGGGACTGACCGAAGTATCGCCTGCCGAATCATCGTTCACCACCACCGCTCCGTGATTGATTCGCGATTCAGGAGTACCCCCTTCACGGCTCTGCAACCAGAAATAGAGCCCTCCTGATCCTCCCACAACGGCGACCGTGATGAGGCCCGCGATCAGGGCCCCGCTAGAGGCAGCGACACCGGAGCGCGGCACCCGGGCGGTCTCGGACGATGGGTAACCTGGAGGAGGGGAAGAATCCATAATTGGGGAGAGGCAGCATAGTCTAACTAAGGGGCATCTGCAACCGCACGGAAGCACGCCTTCCAGGCCTACTGATCTCTAGAGTCATGCTTGGTTGGTTCTGGCGATCCTGCGTCACCTCAAAACGCGGCCGCTCATGGATCAATTCGTAAAATTCACGGGGCGTTTGAGTCGGTCTCTGGTCGACTCGATGAATGAGCAGTCCGGGATACAGCCCCATCTTCTTCGCAATGGAACCCGGGCGGATCTCCTCTATCTCCACCATCGGATGCGAAGGCTCGTAGCCTTTTCGTTTCCGCTCGCTTGCCGTCACATAGCCCACCTTGATCCCTGTGCGTTCCCACGACTCGCTGATCAAGGCCTCGGTAGGCTCTGGAATCTCTACCGAACCATTGTCTCGGATCACTGCCGTGATACCCATCTCTTTCCTCTCGCGCACCACCACCAGTTCCACCGGTGTCCCGATGGCTGTGCTCTGAATCAAATGAACCAGCTCCTGAATACCAGAAAAGGTTTGGCCGTGAAAACTCTTGATCACGTCATCCTTGAGCAAGCCCGCCCGATACGCTGGCGAGCCTGCTAGTGTCCCATTGACAAAACAGCCCTCCGTATTCCGCAGGCCGAGAGAGAAGACGTCGTGCGGGTAGATCTCTTTCAAGTACACACCCAGGTAACCATAGCTGGGCACGTCTTGATTGAGGATCTGCTCCACGGCAAGACTCACATTATTCGAAGGAATGGCCAATCCATACGCGCTGGCGGATTCCGCTACTTTGTCAGAGCCGCTGTAAATCGCACTATTGATCCCAATGATATCCCCTCGCACATCCACCAGTGGGCCGCCCGAATTTCCTTGATTGAGGACCGTGTTCGTTTGAAAGAGTGGCGGCGTGCTATCACTGATGCGACGTGGCACCGCACTGCTGATCACCCCATCGGTAAAGGTGCCATCGAGACCGAACGGGCTTCCCACCGAGAAGACCATTGCACCCTGACGAACCTTATCAGAATCTCCAAACCGTAGTGGTGGGAAACGTGTGTCCGGTTCCACCGTCAACTTAAGAACCGCGATGTCTGCCACCGGATCAAACCCGATGACCGTCGCCGCAAATTGACCCCGATCCGCCGTCGTCACTCGGATCGCTTCTGCCTGATCGATCACATGGTGATTCGTCACCACATGCCCCTCTTCGGAAATGAACACGCCCGATCCTTGCCCCGGCTCGACGCCCCGCTCCGGGATCATCAAGTCGCGATCAGACAAAGGGCTGCGGATCACTCGCCCCAATGGCACCGGTCTCTGCGTCTCGATCGAGACCACCGACGGCACCACCGCTGCCGCGAGATCCTCCGTTTCCCGGCTCAACCTCGCCCGAAGCGCCGTGCTCTCTCGGTCCACGGGAGCACCGTTTCCCGGCGTGAAGGCACTCGGTTTCGGTCCCACCTGGGTCGCTGGCGGCTCCGCTTCCTTGAGTAGATGAATTGGCACCATCTCGCCACGCAGCAGCTGAAACAGCCCATATTCCTTCTGCGAACCACGCACCCAGAAGGTGACCAAGAGCGCCACACAGCACACGATCATCAAAACACTCAACCGCCGGACTCCGTCATGCATGCGCCAACACTACCAGAAAAACCGCTGCTGCCAAACGAGCATTCGCCGCAAGATGAGGCCTTCTGCCCTGAGGAGGACAACTTTTCCGAGTTCGTCTTTGATACCAACCCCCATCAAGTAGACAATGTTCCCATTCAACGTCGACATCCATCTCGAAGTCTTTCCCCATCCTCACATGAACGCTACAGGCGCACTTTTCGCGATCTTCTCGCTTCTCACACTTACAGGATGCGTCGAGATCATTCCGATTCAAGCCCAAACCCAAGCGGCACCTAGCGCACCTCAGGCGAGCGGGAATATCAGCCGTGAATTGCGAGCGCTCCTCAAAGACTCCAAAGTCCCCGGCGTCGCGGCTGCGGTGATTCAGAATGGCAAGATTTCGACAGGCGTGGCGGGCATTCGAAAATACAAAGACCCTGCACTCATCCAACCCAACGACAAATTCCATCTTGGTTCCTGCGCCAAGTCCATGACAGCGACTTTAGCCGCCGTCCTTGTCGAAGAAGGCCGGTTACGTTGGGACTCCACCCTAGCAGAAGTCTTCCAAGACTACGAGATCCATCCTGGCTTCCGCCGCGCAACCCTGACGCAGTTGCTCTCACATAATGCTGGATTCCCCAGCACGAACTTCGCCACCCCTTTGTGGCGAGAGATCTGGGCCTCGAAATCAGACGGTAGAACACTGCGCACCAAGTTGGCGAAAGCTCGTATGCGGGAGAAACCACGTTTCACTCCTGGGCAAGGCTACATCTACTCCAATGCTGGTTTCGCCGTCGCTGGCGCGATGTTAGAGAAAGTCACGGGCCAGACGTGGCAGAATCTCATGCGGTCCAAGATCTTTCGGCCCTTAGGCATGAGCACCGCGGGCTTTCGCGCTCCCGCTTCCAAGGATACAGTGGATCAACCTTGGGGTCACAAGTCCAATGTCTCACCTGCGAAGCCCTTCCCTTACGGGGATCTCCCAGACGCCATCGGTCCAGCCGGTACCATCCACTGCTCCATCGGGGATTGGGCCAAGTACGTGCAGTACCACGTCAGCGGGAACCCACGGCCACTCCTGAAGTCAGCACAAACCCTTGAGCGTCTCCATCAGGTTCACAATTCCAAATCCAACTACGGGCTTGGTTGGAATGTCAGTTCAGACCTTCGACATGGCCGCATTCTCACGCACGGAGGCACCAACAAGATGTGGTATGCGAAAGTCTGGATGGCACCCAATCAGCATTGTGCTGTGGTCGTGGCCTGCAACGCGGGGACACCCGAAGCCAACGCACTCTGCGCCAAGACAGTGGCTCTCCTGTCGAGAGGTCTCTAAGGCGTACCTCTATAAAGCGGCAATCAACCATCTGCCAATGGATACCCTAACAACCGCCTGCGCAGTAGATCCAAAGCCCGTTGGCTGGTCCGCCATTTAAAAGCCTCCCGATCTATAGGATAGAAACATTTCTCCGCATGCGTTTCTGCATCTTTGCTAGCAATGGCAAGATAGACCGTTCCGACCGGTTTCGCATCACTGCCTCCCGTAGGTCCAGCAATGCCAGTCACCGCCAGGGCATGATCAGCTCCGGAAATCTTCAGCGCGCCTTCGGCCATCTGCGTCACCACACGATCACTGACCACTCCGAATTCAGCGATGGCTTCAGGATCCACTCCTAACAAACGCGTCTTCGCTTCATTGGCATACGTTACATGGGTTTCTGCAAGAACGGAAGAGGCTCCAGAAACGTTGGTCAAACGATGCGCTAGAAACCCACCAGTGCAGGATTCCGCGGCGGTCACCCATTGTTTCCGTTCAGCTAACAAACGTACGATCACCGCTTCGATCGATTCCAAATCATCACTGACCAACTGGTGCGGGAAAATTTCTCGAACCACGGCGTCGGCTTGGGCCAGAGCATTCTCATCCCCCAAGCAGCGGAGATGCACCTCCATCGTTTTCGCACAGTAACCGATTTCTAAATTGGGAATCTTAGACAATGGCGGCTCCAGATGCTCGGCGAGTTCCGACTCCCCCAGGCCACAGAATTTCCACTCACGACTCTCCACATCACTGCGCCCCACGATCTCGAGGAGGCGCGGCAGGACATGGTCTTCGAACATCAGATAGAGTTCGCGAGGAGGACCAGGCAGAAGGAAGAGATGCGGATTCCGATCGGTCTTAGGCAAGTAAAGTCCAGGAGCTGTGCCATTGCCATTGGGCAACACGATCGCCCCTTCCGGCACCATGGCTTGACGTCTCCCACCCTCACCAAACGGCCGATTCCGCCGGGCGTAATACCCTTTGATATTGTCTGCTACCGCTTCGTCAAGGCGCAGCTCCAGACCTAACAGTTCCGCCGTGAGTTCGCGCGTGATGTCATCACTGGTGGGTCCCAACCCTCCTGTGACGATCATGATGTCCGCATGTGAAAAGCGTTCTGTGAGGACTTCTCCAATCACTTCTCCATCAGGAATGCAAAGCTGACGCTGGATACGCAGCCCTGCCAAGAAGAGTTTCTCGCCCAGGTAACCGAGGTGGGTGTTCAAAGTGCGACCGAGCACCAACTCGGTCCCCGTATTGATGACGTCTACCCGCACGGTAAAAGAGGTTAGTCTTCGTCAACGATCCGAGCTTCTTCTGCAATCACTGGCTCTTCTCGCATGACGACCTCGCCGGTCGTCCAGTCGATGCGCGGAGCGTCCGCCCACAGACCCTCTAGCGAATAGAGATCACGCTTACCTGGATCAAAGACATGCACCACCACGTCGATGAAATCTAAGATCATCCACTGACTCTCCGCCAAACCATCACGATGGTTGGCTCGCACATCGTGCTCTCTTGTAAGGCCGATGGCAATTTCGTCACGAATCGCCCTGAGGTGCGGCAAAGAGTTTCCGGTGCACAGGACAAAGAAATCGCACAACTGCGAGAGACCGCGCAGGTCCAAGATCATCATGTTCCCAGCTTGCTTCTCATCGGCAAGGCGGCAACAGGCACAGGCCAAGGGCAACCCGGCGAGTTGAGCCGGTGGTGCGGTGGTGGATGAAGCAGCTGACATAGTATAAATAAAGTTACGGATAAAGCAGGTAGTGCTGTCGGTTCTGTCGGAAACGGTTGTTTGCCGATTGCCAGGAGCTGATCAGCCGTTGAGGATCTCCTCCTCGGCGCAGCGCCTGTTCGAGTTGGTCACTGCCATAGACTTTGTTAAAAAGACTTAAGCCAGAACTCGAAACGCGGGTCAAGAGTCCCCCAGGAACCCGCCGATGCAACTCGAAAATGCACGCCACATCAATGGCCACGGGATCCACTCCAGACTGGGGACTCGAGCGGATGCGGCTGCCATTCCGACCCGCGCGCGTCTTGCTCACGTAGGGCTCAAAGCGAGTTCCAGCGAATCTGTAGCGATTCATCGTCTGGCTGAATTCATTTGGATCCACCCCTTCCCCAGCGGCGAATTCAAAAGCATCCTTCGTCCCAATGCCGATATCCACGGGTGTCAGGCCACCTAACATGCCGGTCATCGCATAGAAGAATGGGGACGTAGATTTAGGAATGTTAGGTGAAGTCGGATACCAACGCAGCCGCGTGTCATCCCAGTGCATGCTCCGATTCCATCCTCGCATCTTCACCACATGCAACTGAGGGCGCCTGGAGATCCAACCGCTCGCAGCAGTCATCATCGCCAACTCGCCCACCGTCATCCCATGCACATACGGAACTGGAATCTGGCCGACAAAGGATTCCCATTTCTTCTCTAACGGAGGCCCGAAGACGCCGTGGCCTCCTATCGGATTCGGTCGATCCAAGACCACAAACGGAATGCCACGCTCGCCGCACGCCTCCATGGAGCGTACCATGGTACTGATGTAAGTGTAACTCCGCACACCGATGTCTTGGAGATCGAATACCATCACATCGATCCCCGCCAACTGCGCTGGACTCGGTTTTCTCGTCACCCCATAGAGTGAATGCGTGATCAGTCCCGTGAGTGTGTCGCGACGCGTGTCAATGTGGTCACCCGCTTTCACATTGCCATCAATGCCATGCTCGGGAGCATAGAGAGCTACCAGATTCACTTGCCGTGCGCGTTTCAAGACAACCCGCGTTCTCGTTCCTCGATTGTTGTAACTGGTCTGATTCGTGATCAAGCCCACACGTTTCCCCGCGAGCAGGCCAAACCCTTGGGACTCGAGCACGTCGATCCCTAACATGAGAGGACCGCCTTGAGCGGGAGCCGCCCCTGGATTCTGAGGGCCACCGTAATGCGGTTGCTGCACGCACGAAGACAGACACGTTGCGAGGAAGACGGTGGCTAAAAAGCTTTTGAGTTTCAGAGGCGTCACTGCTAAATAGCGCGAATCTATGGAAGATAAGCACTTGGGTCAACTCCTCCTCATGGGAATCCCCGGCCCCGAGCTGGATGCGGATACTGCTAGACGTCTCAAAGCCATCCAACCCGGTGGCTTCATCATCTTCGGCCGGAATATCAAGTCCCCTGAGCAAGTCCGTAAGTTGATCGATGATTTGCGTGATCTGAGTGAGGTCGAGCCCATGATCACCATCGACCAAGAAGGCGGACGCGTTTCTCGCCTACGCTTGATCGGTCAAGAACCCCCCAATGCGCAAGCCTTACGAGAGAAAGGCGATCTCAATCTCATCAAACGTCACGGCACCCTCACCGGCAAGATTCTGAGATTGTTCGGTTTCAATCTCGATCTCTGTCCAGTGCTCGATGCCTCACACGATGACCAAGCGGACAATTCCCTCATGGGACGCTGCTATGGGACGACCGTGAATGAAGTCATCGAAAAGGCAGCCACCTTCAATCATGCCATGCGGAAACAAGGCATCCTCAGTTGTGGCAAGCATTTCCCCGGCTATGCCAATGCGGACGTCGACGCGCATCACGAGCTTCCCATCATCAGCCGTACCAAGGAGGAGCTGGAGGAGGAAGAGCTCGCACCCTACCGCGCCATGCTCCCAGACCTGGACAGCGTCATGGTCTGCCACTCACACTATACCGCTTACGATGCTGATCGCCCGCGTTGGCCAGCGTCCCTTTCCAAGAACATCGTCACTCAAGTTCTGCGCAATCAGTTAGGCTATGACAACGGTCTGGTCATGACCGACGACCTCGACATGGGAGCGATCCTCAATGAGGTCGGGTTTGAAGATGTGATCAAAGAATGCATCCTCGCTGGCAACGACATGGCCATGATCTGCCACCGAGTGGAGATGGTCGAAGAAGCAAAGACCTACATCGCTCAGCTACCCGAGACAGTCCTCGACACCGCTCACGACCGCATTTTGCGACTCAAAGATCGCTTCTCTGCACCAACCGCCTTCAGTCTCGACGCCTTTGAAGAGGTCAACAAAGAGATCTGGGATCTGCGTGTGGACACGCTAGGCGAAGAGAAAGCAAAGATCCTCAGCGTGGAGGACGGCAAGCGTTCGCCCGTGGAGACTTACTAAGTGTTTGATATCAGAGTCACCAACGCATGCGCCGAAGTCACTCAGGCCTGAAAGGTCGAGAGATGCAATCGGACAACATTAGCCCCTCGAAATGCTGCGCCAAGTCATGGCTTTGCGCCGAGGAGGGCCCCGCCGTCGACGACAAGGGTTTGGCCGGTGACCAGTTTGGAGCCTTCTAACAAGCTCATGACTGCGTCGGCGACGTCTTCGGGTTGGGCGATTTGGCCGAGAGCGGCTCCGGAACGTTGGCGCTCGGCAGCGCCGTCATAGGCGTCTCCCAGGCCAGCGTGGGTCCATTGTGAATCGATGAATCCAGGGGCGATGGAATTGACGCGAACCTTGGGTGCTAACGTTCGTGCCAAGGACTGCGTCATGTTGATCATCGCGGCTTTGGAGGCGCAGTAGGGAATGGAACTGCCGTTGCCATTGATCCCGGCAATGCTTGTGATGTTGATGACATGCCCGGCACCAGAAGCTTCGAGATGGGCTTGGGCAGCACGGACGCATTGAAAGGGCCCTCGCACATTCACAGCGAAGATACGGTCCCATAACTCCGTGGTGATGACGTCCATCTGATCGTGCGGGATGAACTGCGTCGTCGCGGCGTTGTTGATCAGAATGTCCAAGCGCCCAAACTTGGCCGTTGTTTCTTCGACCATTCTCCGACAAGCCTCATCATCCGAGGTGTCTGCCTGAATGGCGATGGCTTGGGCGCCGAGCGCTTGAATCTGAGCGACGGTGTCGGCCGCTTGTGCTGCTGAGTCTCGATGATTGATCGCCACATCATGACCGCGTATGGCAAGCGCGATCCCAATGGCCTGACCAACGCCACGGCTGCCTCCAGTGATCAGCGCGACTTTCTTGAGTTGTTCATTCATCATTTGTTCATGTCACATCGCATGGTGAAGCGGCAACTGTGAAACTACGAATAGACACGAATGATAGAAGCGCGGGCCGTTTCCCAAAGCATCTGCATCAATCTGCGAAGCCTGCCCGAGAACGTATCTCAATCCATCCGATTTGTCCGTGAATCAGGCGAAAACCTCGGTGAGATGGTGAAGTCTCTACTGCTGATGGCAATCGCGAAACACGCCGAGATCGAGATCGAGATGGAATCGATTGATCCTGAAAAACTTGCACGGACATGTCGGCACGAACTTACAGACATGATTCGAGACTATCATGGAAGTATGCACATCGAGGAAAGGCTTCAGCCATGCCCTGGGCATGCCCCTTGGATGCGGCAGATCCTCACAAATCTATTCAGCAACGGGCTGAAATATGGGGGACGACCACCAAAGATTACATCATCGATGGCTCCCGCGCAGAATGGGATGGTCCGATATCTTGTTAGTGACAATGGAGCCGGGTGTCTGACGGGCAAATCGGTCAACTGTTTAACGAGTTCTCCCGTCTTCATCCTGAGAACGCACCAGGAATTGGGTTGGGACTGATACTGGTCAAGACGTAGGTGCAAATGATGGAAGGTCACATCCATGTCGAGAGTTCGGCAGCCCAGGGCACCACCTGTATCATTGATATGCCAGCCACTCATGGAGTGACAGTATCCCAATATTCATCGGCGGCATTCGACTCAGATGGTACCCTCCGTGACCTCAGTACGAAGCCAGGGGCTTCCTCCTCTTTGCGGCAAACTTCCGATGCAGCCACTTTCCTTGCGGATTGAGACAAATGAAGCTCAAGCATAGACGCAAATGATAGGAGATCGGACCGTTCCGAAATGATCTGCCTCCATCTCCATCTGTGAAATCTACGGACTTACCTAGAGGCTCGCACACGAATCGCACGGAAAGAGGAATCATCGGGAAGCGAATCAGAAGTCCAGATCATCTTTCCTGGCTCGGCGCTAGCAGTGAAGAGAGCTTCGCTTGATAGCCATGCCTGTAGATCCTCTGAAAGCTCCAGTGTCAGTGTGATGCTTTCGTCAACGGATGGCACTTCGATCGTGAACTGACCGGCGGCGCGGAGAATAACGAGGGCGTTTGGTCCGGCGCTGGGATCGGTGTCACTGGTTCCAAAGGCTTCTTCTAACAAGGCGACGACACCATCGCCATCCTGATCTTGATGGTCGTTGTTTTTCGGCGGGGCAGGCTCTCCTCCGAGGCCGGGCGATCCGCCTGCGGTGGCGCTAGCGCCCCATGACGCCGCCTCGTCTAGATCGGTGCGCATGGTGAGGTCACGCAACTCCAGAGACGCGCCCTGCCCATCGGGCTCGGCGGGCCAATTGTCTTCGTCGTCATAGCGAAATTCTAAGACCGTGTTGCTGTTGGCGTCTTCGAGCTTGAGCGTTTCCCCGCCGTTGGCGAGACGTGATGTGGCTCCAAAGCTCCCGACGATGGGGAGCGCCGAATTAAACGCGGCGGCATCTTGGACAAGAAGAAGGTAGGCGCCAGGAGCAAGTTGCGCTTCTCCGGGAAAGGTGAATTCGATGCCCTGGGTGAATGTGAGACCGCTGAGATCAAGCGTGACCTCTGCACTGAGATTGGTGAACTCGAGGAACTCGGTGCCGGGCTGATCATCGGCCGGATGATACATGATCTCTGAGATGACCAAGTAACGCTCCACATCCGAAGGGTTTCCTTCATACGTGGTTTCGGCGATGACTTGCCCGGCTGCGTCTTTCAATGTGAGGGTCTCGCCGAGGTTCGAAAGATGGCCGCTGTAGCCTCCTTGCGCGAAATGTCCTTCGCCACCAGTGGGACTGATAGAGCGCGCGCGGAAAGCGTTCACATTAGGAGAAACGTAGAGTCGATCGAGCCCCGGGTTGAACAGATTGGACGCCGCGATCACGGTGCCTTCGGCAAAAGTGAACTTCACGCCGCCTTCCAAGGTCCAGCCTGAGATATCGACCGCCACTCGGTTAGGATTCAGAAACTGGATGTATTCATGATCTTGGTCGCCTGATTCTGGGGCAAAGACGACCTCTCCAAACTCGATGGGCGGAGATCCAACCTGCGCGGCAGGCACGAGAGCTTCGCGTCCCCCAGCGGCATAGGTCTCAAACAGGTCGATTCGGCGCTCAGGAAAGAATCGTCTCACCACCGTCGCAGCGTTGTTAGGAACATCCCCCTGAGCTTGAGCGAACATCTCATCCAGGCGATTCTCAAATCGATCGGTGGCCAAGAGGGAATCCGCAAGAGTCCGGAGACGCCGCAGGTACATCTGCCGAGTCACGGCTTCATCAAAGATCGCGTCGTAGAGGCGATTCCACTGCAGCGCGTTGTCTTTCCGATGCGCTTCATCCGCAAAGAACGGATGTTTCAAGAATTGCCCGCCATCACCGGTGATGCCGTAGGTCCAGTCCTTGTCCCAGGGAAACATCGTCCACTCGCCGGTGCCGAGAGAATCCTGATAGATGTAGAAATTCTTCCTCACATCATCCGCATCCTGATTGATCGACCGGATGGCCATGTAATTCATGATCTGCGGCAGATTTAAAGAATCCATGAGATAAGCTTTCCGCGCGGCGCCTTCCAGGGAAAGGCCATCGACGAGCGTCTGCAGGCTAGCGAGATCCCCGACATCGCCCGTTTTTTTTTCCACTCCGGTCGTCACATCTGCAAACACGGGATTGAGATTCGAACGCTGCACCAGCTTGTAGAGATCGCCTAACGGATCGAGGCCATTGCGGGCGAGGAAATCATCGTCGACCTGCTCTATCAGAACCCCTGTGCGATCATCATCGCCATTCAGAATCATAAGTGTGAGAAAGGAAAGACACGAAGGTGCACCGCCCCAGCGATAAGCTTCAAAAGCGAGTGGCTGGCGAAGAAAGGTCGCGTCGCCTCCTTGCGCATTGAGATTCAACTCACTCACGGAAGGCAGATCGTCATTCACATAGATGGGGTAAGCTTTGTTGAAGACAAATTTTTGAGACTGACCATTGGTGGCGCCGCCACGTTGCCTGACGAAGATGTTATCGTAGAACTCACCGGCGTAGAAAACCGAAGCACGCGCGCCCGTGCGTGTGCGGCTGTTCCTCTCATCATCCGTATACCAATGCATCAGTGGCAGTTCGGTATCGATGTCAGGATCGACGACGACTGTTCCAAGATATTCAGCCGATTGATCTGCGCCCTCAGTATCGAGAAAGGGAGGAAAGCGTGAGAGATTGCCATCAGCATCTTCGGCCGTGACGAACCAACGCGCCATTGAACCCAAAGGAATACGTGGTCCAAACAAGGTGCGCGCTGACAGAATCGCCGTGTAGATGCCATCACCGGCGACGACATCGCCATTGGTGCCGTCATCAAGCATCGCGGAACTCGTCTCCGTCTTGTAGTCGACTCGGCTCTTCAAGAGGACTTCATTCAAGGCGGCATCTCCGCGCCCTTCCACTTTCACGGTGATGGTGATATCTTCTAACACCACCGGAGCAGTAGGGGCATGGCTGGCTTCGGAGATGACAGGACCAGGCAAAGAAAGGTCACTGTTAGACTCGCCGGGAGTGGCCGTTGCCAAGTAACCCTGATGACCAGAAGCATCTTGCCCATAGGAAATGTCATCAAACTGAGGGGCTGCGCGGTAAGCGGCGGCGATCTCGCCATCTGGTTGGATCAATGCGAGGTATTCGCCAGGGGCCGAAAGGCGGAAATTGGTGTGCCATTCGTCTAATGAATCTCGCCGATCCTTTCCTGTGGCAAAGATCAATCGACGCTCACCTGGTCCAAGCGTGGCAGGTGCAGGGAACTGCCATTTGCGCAAGCGATTCTCGTTGTCCGTCAGCGACCATTCGGCTAGATCCACCGCTTCGGTCCCAGCATTCGTGATCTCAATCCAATCGCTGAAATCTCCATCCTCATCCTGCACACTGGTTTCATTCCGCGTCAGAAATTCTGTAAGGATGACCTCGGCTGAAAGGATGGGAAATCCAAGTAGGAAGACGAAGGCAACGATGCGACTGGCAGGACTCATGCCCAATCCTAGTGGATCGAGTGCCATCTTGCCAATGAAAGAGACAACGTACGCGGCGGTTGCAATCAGGTTCTCTTTCAGGCTATCGTGAGGCATCGCTATGAAGAAGACCTCTATGAAGACCTCTATGAAGACCTCTATGAAGACCTTGCTAGTTGGTGGTGCTGCCGTTCTAGGCGCCCTAGCACTGCCCATAAAGGCGGATCTGATTGCCCTGTGGAGTTTTGAAGGGGATGCCTCTGACAGCTCTGGAAATGGCCATGATGGTGAACTCGTCGATGCGGCCTTCAGTGATGACGTGCCCGAGGCTCTTCCGGGCGGGCAATCCTTGTCCTTGGCGGATGGTGCGCATGTGCTTGTGGCGCATTCGGACCTTCTTTCGGTCACGACTGCCATCACGATCAGCGCCTTTGTCAAACCGGGTGACAACCAGTGGGAGGGGATCGTCGGCAAGAACCCGAGTGATGGATCCGGAGACAACCACGCGGGCAACTATGAACTGCGGATTGAGAATGGCAGTCGCCAGCTCCATTTCCTCCACCAACAGGGCGGAGCGGATGACACTGCCTTTCATCAGGGGGCGGCTTCGATGATCGAGTCGGATGTGTGGAGTCACATTGCGATCACTGCGGATGTGGAAACAGGCAACGTTCATTTCTACGTCAATGGCGAGCTGACCGAAACGTTAGAAGAGATCATCACCATTGCCGAATTTCCAACCAATGAGAACCCTCTCTTCATCGGCTCACGTGCAGATTTGTTCACGGGTTTCGATGGCTTGATGGATGAGCTTTCGCTTTGGAACGAAGCGCTTGATGCGGATCGCATTGCTTTGTTAGCCAACGGCCCGGCCTCGCTGGAAGACGCTCCAGATGCGGATGGAGACGGCATTCCTGACTTCTTTGAGGATCGATTCGCATTCCTCGATCCCAACAACGCGGCAGATGGAGAGGCGGATGAAGACGATGATGGCCTCACCAATGCGGCTGAATATGCGGGGCGCACGAATCTCGAGAATGATGACACGGATGGTGATGGCCTGAAGGATGGCGTGGAAACGAACA